>JAIMAR010000066.1 GCA_023511855.1 Bryobacteraceae bacterium | reverse complement strand
GCCCCGTAATGCCCCCGACAAGCGCGATCAGGACGAAGTCGCGGACCCCCGGATGCCCTTCCCCTTGCGTCGCTTCGCGCTGCGCGCCGATCAAGAAGCCGATCAGCAACGCCTCGGCGAGTCCCACCACATCGGGAGGCAGAGCGGACGGCATCGCGGCCTCAGCGGATCTCCGATCCGGCCGCGGGCCTCAGGATCGCGTTGCTGATGCTGGAGACGATCTCCGCGTCCGAGTAGCCCGGTTGCGCGCGCAGCTTCTGCCACTCGGGATCGGCCCCGAACGCCTGCCAGGCCTTTTCGCGCGCCGCCATGCTCTCATAGGCCGCCATGTAAGTGAGCTGCGGCAGGCGCGCCCCCGCCAGCGCCTCCCCGAAACACACCGGCTGGATGCCGCAGCGCCGGAAGATGGCGATCTCGCCGTCACCGAACATCTTGATCTTGCGGCGCAGTGTGAGCTCGTTGTCGGATTCGTACATCCTCAGCTCGAACACCCGGCTGCCCCGCCCTTCCGGCGGCGCGCCCGGTTCGATGGCCGGCATCGAAGGGAAGCAGCGGAACAGCGTGCTCTCGGCCCGGATATAGGCCAGATCCGGCCCCGAGCAGAACTCCTCGAGCGCCTTCTGGTATTCGGCATCCGCCTCCAGCTTTTCGAGCGAAGCCTGCATCGCGCCGAGCGACGGATACCCGGACAGCACCAATAAGAAAGGCGAATCCGGCGCGATCGAGGCGCTGAACACGCCGATAGGGCCGATTCCGGCGCGCTTGGCCGCCGGCACGTAACTTTTCGCGATGAAGTCGCCGGTGCGCCGCACCATGTTCGTGCGGGAGTTCCGCATTAAGTACCGGCGCAGTTCAAAAAAGCCCCTGCCCGGCGCGTTCTGGGCGGAACTCAATGCGGCGGCCGTTGCGCTCGCGGCCGCGGCGGTAAGGACATGTCTGCGGGTCATAGACTCTGACTCTACAACAACCCGCAGCCCCGGTGGCGCAGGGCAACCTTTCCGGCCGCAGTCCCCAAAACGGCGGCGCTCAAGCCGCCGCCAGTCCGCCAAAGCGCCGGTCCCGCGACTGGAATTCTTCAATGGCCGCGGCCAAATCCTCTTCCCCAAAATCCGGCCACAGCTTGTCAAGGAACAGCAGCTCGGCGTAGGCGCACTCCCAAAGCAAGAAATCGCTCAGCCGCTGTTCGCCGCTGGTTCGGATTAAAAGGTCGACGTCCGGCGCCGGCCCCGGCGCATGATGCACCTCCGCCAGCAGCTCGGCGAAGCGCTGGCGCGAAGGCGGCTCGGTGCAGGGGCCGAGCCGCGCCGCCGCCCGCAGGATCGCATCGCGTGAGGAGTAATCCACCGCTACGCGCAGGTGCAGACGGCTGCCTCCGGCCGTGGCCGCCTCGGTTCTCTCGATCGCCTCGACGAGCGTGGCCGGGAGCCGGTCCCTGCGGCCGATCACATGGACCCGGATGCCGTTTTCCACGCAGCGCGGCGTTTCCGTGCGCAGGTGCTCCTCAAGCAGGCTCATCAGCGCCGAGGTTTCCTCGGCCGGCCTGCGCCAGTTGTCCGAGGAGAAGGCGTACAAAGTGAGGGTTCCAACGCCCAGTTTGGCCGCAGCCTCAATGGTGCGCCGCGCCGCCTCTCCGCCGGCCTTGTGGCCAGCCAGCCGGGGCAAGCCGCGCGCCGCCGCCCAGCGGCCGTTGCCGTCCATGATGATGGCGATGTGCAGCCGGGTTCCTTCACCGGATGAAGTTCCTTTTCTCATAAAGTGTCCATTTCCTAACGATCCGCCGTTCCGGAACGGGCTCTCCCCTTATTTCTCCCGGGCCGCCCGGATCAATGCCTCCATGTGCGCCAGGTATTTCTCCAGCGCCCGGCGCCCCGGCGCCGTCAGGCGGTATTCGGTGCGCGGCGTGCGGCCGTCGAAGGACTTCACGCAGGCAATGTAGCCGGCGTCCTCCAGTTTGCGCGCGTGCACGCTCAGATTGCCGTCCGTTGTCCCCAGCAACCGCCGGAGCTCACTGAAGCTGAGCGAATCATTCACCGCCAGAGCGCTCACGATCCCCAGCCTCAATCTCTCATGGATCAGGCGGTCCAGCTCCTGCGCGCGTCCCGCCGCTGCCACCCCCGCCCGCACCGGCCGCTCTTGGCGCAGAAGGCTTTGCCTAGCCACCGTACCTCCTTGCGATCACGATGCCAAACACGGTATGCAAGCCCCCGAACCCAGCCGCCAGCAGCCAGTTGCCCCAACCCGGGGGTCCCAGCAGCGCCGCGGTTCCCAGGGCCATGAAGCAGAAGCCCATCGCCGGGACCACGCGCACCGAGAAGGTTCCCGCCGCCACCACCCCCACGCCGTAGAGCATCAGCCAGAGGCCCGGCAGCGGCGCCATCACCCCGGCGCGGTATAAAACCAGCGTCAGCAGCGCGGCTGCGGCCATCGGCGGCGCCAGCCCCAGCGCGAATTTCCGGCCAGGGCGCGAAAACAGCGGCATCCGGACGCTCCGCGCCTTGCGCGCCATGGCAAACAGACCGATGAAAAGCGCCGCCACGCCTTCGCCCGCCCACACCGCCAGCCAGCCGTCCGCCGTAGTCTGGTGCGCGGCTATCAGCGCCGCAAATAGCGCCGTGGCCCCCATGGCGATGCCGCCGAATCCCGGCACCGCGGTGAAGGAGGAAGCGCCCTCCATGGTCTCGCGGATGTAGCGCAGGTGGTCCAGGGCGTGAGCCTGGATGGCCGCCGGCTCGGGCGGCTGTTCCCGGATGGGCTTGACCGAACCCATACGCGCATTCTACCCACAGGTGCAAAGTTTTGTCAAGTACTTTATAGTGCAAAGGATGGAGCGCCGCCGCAGGCCCCGGCGGTGGAACCTGTTCCTCTGGATCCGCTGCTCCCGCCCGCCTGTATACTTTCGTTAACAGTATAGTACTAACTTAGCACGTACTTAGTTGGATCATAAAAAGTATGTTACTCAGGCCGGAATTTGCCCTACAATAAGTATTGAATGCTGCGCCAGCGACAAACCAGCTGCGCCGGGCGTCGAGGACACGCCGTTCTGGAGATGACCTTCTTTATCCCCTGGGTCTATTTCCTGTTCGTCGGGGCGCTGGATTTCGGCTTCTATAGTTACGCGCTGATTGCGGTTCAGAACGCCGCCCGCGCCGCGGCGGTCAACGCCGCGCTGTTCGCCGATCTGGCCGACGACCAGGCCGAAGCATGCCGCCAGGTCCGCGACGAACTGAGCCGCATGCCCAACGCTTCGTCGTTCCCCTCCGGTTGCTCGGCCACCCCCCTTTCGGTGACGGTGACCCCCTTCGTGGACTCCGAGTCGCAACTGGCCACGCGGGTGAGCGTCACCTACCAGACCGTGCGGCTGCTGGCCATCCCTGGGCTGGTGCCGGCGCAGCTCAACATCACCCGCACCGCGGAGGTTCGGGTCTTCGGAGACTGAAGATGAGGGGCGGGAACGGCAGGCGCGGCAATTCTCTGGTCGAGTTCACGCTGGTGGGCATTCCGGTCATCTTCCTGCTGATTTCGATCTTTGAGATGTCGCGGGGCATGTGGATGTATCACACCCTGGCGCACGCGGTGCGGGAAGGGGTCCGGTTCACGGTGGTGCGCGGCAATGACTGCAACCTGGCGCCCAACAACTGTGCTGCGACGATCGGCGCCATCGCCACCCGCATCCGGGATGCGGCGGTGGGGCTGCCTCCGGCGGATCTGATCAACGTCACTTTCCGCAGCCCCACCCGCACCATCACCTGCGCCACGCTAGCGGCCTGCCTTTCGAGCGGAACCTACTGGCCGGCCGCGGCGCCAGGCGCCACCGCCGACTCGGGCGGAGAGCCGGTGACGGGCTGGGTGGAGATTTCCGCTCAGTACCGCTTCCGTTCCATGATCGCCATGTTCTGGCCCGGCGCCAGCCCCGTGACTTTCGGCACGGTGACTCTGCCCGCCAGCTCCCGCCAGACCATCCTTCACTAATACGGAGGTTATGCATGCGAAGTTTGGATTCCCGGTCTCAACGCGGCGGCCAGGTGATCGTCATGCTCAGCCTGTCCATGGTGGTCTTGTTCGGCATGTTGGGTCTCGTGGTCGACCTGGGCTGGTCCTACTTCACGCATAAAGCGGCCCAAGCAGCTGCGGACGCCGCCGCCCTCGCCGCCGTGCGCCAGGCCATGGCCAATGCGCCCAATGACAACCTGCGCTGCGGAATCACCGGCGTGGGCTGCGCGGCCACGCCCGCCAACTGTTCGGCCATCTCCGGCACCAACCTCCAAAGCGCCTGCCTGTACGCCGAGCGTCACGGATTCTCGGCCACCAATCCACGGGATACAATCACGGTGCAAGCCTGGGATCGCACCTCAACGCCTACGGTGACCGACAACTGCGGCCAGGGCGGCGCGGCGGTGCGGCGTCCGCCCACGGCCGGCTGCGTTGACACCTCCTACTGGGTCACGGTGCGCGTCTCCCGCTCCTTGCCTCAACTGTTCTCGGCCGTATTGGGAAACACTTTGGCCACCGCTGCAGCCACCGCCACCGCCGCCGTGACGGACTCCGAACCGGATGCCTCCATTTGGGCCCTGAACCGCCAGAACGAAGTTCCGGTCGTCGGCCGCGGCGCGCGCGGCAATGACATCTATGTATGGGGCGGAAGCGAGATCCGCGCGGGCGGGATCGTGTTGGCCTCCACCTCCACCGGAGAAGGGCGGACGGACGAAGCCGGCGTGGTCGGAGGTGCGGGGCGTGTTTATGGGACGACTTCGATCCGCGGCAGCGGCTGGGTCAATGAAGAGACCAAATTTATTCCGCCTCCCACCAACGGCTTCCCCGATCTGCCCATCTTCGACGACCCGATGCGGGGCAAAGGCCAGCCGCCCGCTCCGCAGAATCTGCCCAACATCCCCGTCCCCAACAACGATCTGGCCGCCGTGTGCGGCTCGGTCTGCCAGCCGGGCAACTATTACGTGACGCGCAATGGCCAGGCCACCGGCGAGCCCATCCTCGCCAACGGCCCAATCCGCTTCGGCTCCGGCGGCGCCGGCTTCGGCAACTACGTCTTCTTCGGAGGCTTGCAGGTGCAAGGCAGCGTCACTTTCTCTCCCGGCCGCTACATTCTGGCGGGCACCACCTCTGAGTACATCCTCCGGCTGCCCAACAACGCCATCATGACCGACGATACGCCCATGAGTTCCGCCGGAACCTCCATACCCAACACTGACCCGGGCGAGATCTTCATCTTCACCGACGCCAACTACCCCGGACTACAAGTCCCCGCCGCGGTGCAGCCTATCAGATCCAATCTGCGCTTCGGGCAGATCTACATCCAGTCCGGCAATAAGTTCGAGATGAACCTGCACGGGCTCAACGCCGATCACCCCAACCTACCCGAAGAGCTGAAGACTTTTGCTCCCACGGTCTTCTGGCAAGATCAGCGGAATTCCCCCATCAAGTACGATTCGAAGGGTTACGTGGACTACAAGAGCTGCGGCGGCGGCCGCAGTCTGGACGACCCCTGCCCCAATAATGACCCCAACATCAACCCCGGCATGATCCTGCAAGCCAGCCCAAAGTTGCTGCTTTACGGGCTCATCTACCAGCCGCGCGGGGCGGGCATCGAGTTTCAAGGCAACGCGCACATCATCTCGCCGTTGCAGATCGTCACCGGTTCCCTAAGTCTCCAGGGCGGCAACACGCTGGAGTTGCCGGGCATCTCCAACCGCCTGCGCCGCAAGGTCGTCGCGCTCGTTAATTGACGCTCTCCCCGACCGCGCCGTTCGCAGTCTGCCGCCGGCGGCGCGCCGTCCCTGAACGGTTGGAAGCCCTGTCTTGCTATAGTCACAAATGAGGTAAATCTCCCCATGAATCTGACTCCAGACGAGATCCCTATGCTCTGGCCCAGCGGACCGCTGGCTGCCGCCCAGCGGCGCCAGTCCGAAGGCTTTACGCCGGAGATGAAGACCACCTTCGATCGCTGGCATCAGCCTCAGGCGCTCGATCTTCTGCGATCCTCTCCTATTACTTGTCTTGTTCTCCCCTGGGCCGCCGGTCTGGCCGAAGACATGCCTCAATGGCAATCCTCAACTGCTCTGGTTCAAGCCGCCCTGAAGCGCGGCTTGAAGGTCGTCGGCTGGATCGACGAGAAGGCCGACGCCGCCCCGGCCATCGCAGCCGCCCGAGCCGCAGGCTTGACCGCCGTCGCCGTCCATGGTTTTAGCGGCAGCGCCGAGATCCCGGTGCTGCCCTGGGCTGAGCGGAGTCATCTGCCTTGGGACTCCAAGGCCCCGGCGCTCGTGGCCGCCGGCAACGCCTGGCCTGGCGTTCAGGCTCAGCAAGGAGGCGCCTCAGAAGCCGGACCCACCGGAAAGCCCTGGGTGGAATCCAACGCCTGGTTTGTGGAGCTGGCTCGCCTGCGCACCCCTTCCGCAGTCTGGCTGATGTTCGATCCGCCGGCGGGTACGGTGCTGCGGCAACAAAGCTACGTCGTCGCGGTGATGGACACAGAGGCCAAGGGCGGCCGCTGGGTCCTTTCCTTCGACGACAATCTGCGCCGGGGCCTTGTGGAGGGAAACGCCGCCGCGGGGCAGACGGCAAGCGCCGTTTGGGACACCTTGCGGTTTTTCGCGAAACACAGGGATTGGGGCTCGATGCAGTCTCTGGCCCTGGTGGGGATCCTCTCGGATTACAGCCCGGCCAACTTCGAATTGGCCGGCGAGGTCTTGAAGCTCACCGCGCGCCGCGGCTTGCTGACCCGTCCGGTGTGGGCTTCGCAGGCAGCGCAGCGCGGTTTCGCCGGCCTCAAAGCCATCGTCTGCTATGACGAAGAGCTCCCCCCGCCCGCTTTGCGCAAACGGATCCTGGATTTCGTCGCCCAAGGCAACCTGCTGATTGCAGGACCCAAATGGGGCCAGCTTGGAAAGCCATCGCCCTCGCAGCAGCATCCGCGCTACAACATCCAGATCTATGGCAAAGGCCGCGCCGCCATCGCCAAGGAGAACGTCGTGGACCCGTATGAAGCCGCCATCGACATCCACGGCTTGTTCAGCCGGGCCAATGACCTGGTCCGGTTGTTCAACACCGCCACCAGCGGCGGCTTGTTCTACGCGGGAACTCCGGATGGAAAGCGGGCACTGCTGCAACTGGTGAACTACACCGCCGGAGGCGGTCGCGGCAACGCCGCCGCCGGCACGCCCAACGTGGCCGTCTGGGTAAAGCGCAACTATCGCGCCGCTCGAATGTGGACGATGGAGTCGGCCGAGCCCACGCCGCTGAGGGCGGTGGCAGCCGATTCAGGTTACGAATATCACATCGCGGCGCTGCCTCCCTACGCTGCGATAGAATTTGAGGCATAAGAGGGGAGAGGACCTGGACATGAACCAGCCAATCAAGCGCAGAGAATTCCTTACTGGATTGACCGCCGCAGGCGCAGCTCTGGCCCTGCCCGCCCCCAGCCGCGGATCGCTCCCTACGGCGCCGGTCGCCGTGGCCAAGTGCAATACCTATGGCCGTGAGATGGTCGCCACGCTGGAGCGCATGTTCGACCAGATCGGAGGCCTGGGTCGCCTGGTCAAGAACAAGACCGTGGCGCTCAAAATCAACATGACCGGCGACACCTGGCAGCGCCTGGGATTTCATCCCGCCGGTGCGACCCACTTCACTCACCCCGCGACCCTCGGCGCCACCGTGCATTTGCTAGGCAAAGCCGGCGCGCGCCGGATCCGGATCCTGGAAGGCCCCATCGCCTGGGGCGAATCGCTGGAAGAGGCGATGTACAACACGGGCTGGGACGTTAGCACCTTCACCAACGCTGCGCCGAAAGTGGAGTACGTCAACACCAATCTCCCCTACCCCGGCAAGAAGCCGTACATCCGGGTGGAGGTTCCCAAGGGCGGCCTGCTGTTCCCGGCCTATTTGTTGAATACCGCCTACGAGGAATGCGACGTCTTCGTGACGCTTACCAAGGTCAAAGAACACGCCACGGCGGGCATCACCCTCAGCATGAAGAACAGCTTCGGCATCACGCCCTGCACCATCTACGGCGACCGGGCGGGCGAGGACGAACCATACCCCGTGCCCTACGGAGGCCGCGGCAGCATCGTTCACTACGGCAGCCGGCAGCCCACCAAGATCGCCCCGCCCGAGCTCAACCCCAACAGCCCGCGTCAGGGCGGCTACCGCGTGCCCCGCTGCACCGCCGATTTGTGCGCCGCCCGGCCCATCCACCTCGCCATCCTGGACGCCATTGAATCCATGGCCGGCGGCGAGGGGCCCTGGGTCCGGGGAAGCCGCTACTGCCGCCCCGGATTCCTGACCGTGGGAACCAACTGCGTCACCGTCGACGCCGTTACCATGGCTATCATGGGCTTCGATCCGATGGCCGACCGCGGCAAGCCGCCCTTCGAAAACTGCGACAGCACGCTCAAGCTGGCCGAAGACCTGGGCATCGGCACCCGCGATCTCAACCAGATCGAAGTCATCGGAACGCCGATCGCCGAAGCCCGTTTCGATTTCCGCGCCGTTCCCGGCGGCTTATCCCCCAGAACCGGCGGCGCCGACCGCCCCAGTTAGACAGCCGCAAGCTGATTGCCGCATAAGCCCACCGGGAGAGCCGGCCCCGCCCGTAGTGTTGGCTCACGCGATTGTGCTCCCTGTACGCCGGGCCTCAATTTTACACATTCGGGTGCAACTTTGGGAGGCTCTCCGACATCAGTACCAGAAATGTTTCTGGGGCCATCAACCCCTTCTGGAGAGCCGAACCCAATGGGTGACCAACAAAGGCAGCCGTTTCAACTTTGCTTCAACGCCTCCCGAAAGATCAGTTCTCAAGGTTCGCGGCTCACCTCCGAGGACGGCCTGATGGAAGTGCGCCAGTTGGAGGAACGGCCCGGTTTGAGAGAGCTCGTCGAAAAGATTCTGGGTGCTCCCAGTGCTCACGATGTGGGGCCCCACGCCTGGGGAGGCGTAAATCCTTTCTCCCCCGAAGCCCAAAAGGGCAATTCCGGTTCCCCTCTTCCGCAAGGGCTTTTCGCAATGTCATTCCGGGTGATTGCGCTCTGCCTGTACGCGTGCTTCTTCGCCGCGAGTGCCGCCGCGCAATCGACAGCGGTCGTGCTGGGCGTGGTGCAGGACGCCACGGGGGCCGTGATCCCGGAAGCCGTAGTGCGCATTGAGAATCCGGTCACGCGGTTCCGCGCCGAGATGCGCACGGCGAAGGACGGAACCTTTGAGATCCGCAACATCCCGTTTCACACCTACAGCGTGACGGTCGAGCGCGAGGGGTTCGAGCCGCATCAAGAGACCGTATCGCTGCGCACCAACGTGCCTCATGAGATGATCGTGCGGCTGGCGCCGGCGGGCGTCCGCGAGAGCGTCACCGTCAGCGCCTCAGGAGAGCTGCTCGTCGACCCCGAAGAAACAGGCACGCACTGGCAGATGAATCAGGGCGACATCGAGAGACTGGCTCTGCAAGCAGGCAACAAGGGGCTGGAGAGCATCATCGTCTCCATGCCCGGCTTCGCGCAGAACGCCAATGGCGCGATCCATCCGCGCGGTGCGCACAACCAGATGACCTTCGTCATCGACGGCATGCCGGTCTCCGACCAGCTCACCGGCGCGTTTGCTAACGCTGTGGATCCCAACATCGTTCAGACCGTCGAACTGTTCACCGGCAACGTGCCCGCCGAATACGGCAACAAGGTCAGCGCCGTGGCCAACATCACCACCCGCTCCGGCATGGGCACGGCGCGGCGCTTCGGGGGCAGCACGCTGGTCAACGCCGCGCAGTTCGATCTGCTGAGCCAGGTGACGCACGTCTCCGGCGAGAGCGGCCACGTCGGCTATTCCGCGGTCCTCACTACGTCAAAGACGAACCGGTACCTGGATGCCGTGTCGCTCGACAACCTCCACAACGGCGGCAACAACGAGCGTTTGTTTACGCGATTGGACTGGCATCCCGGCGCGCGCAACGTGTTCCGGCTGAACCTCATGGCCGGGCGCGCCTCGTTCCAGTTGGCGAATCTGCGCTCGCAGCACGCCAACGGGATGGATCAGCGCCAGCTCCTGCGCGACGGCGCCGTTGCCTTCGGCTGGGTACACACGCTCAACGCGCAGACGACGATCGACGCCAACCTCTCGGCGCGCAAGGCGCAGTCGCGGCTAAGGCCCAGCGCGGGCGACATTCCGGTAACGGCCTCGCAGGCGCGCCAAATGTCCACCATCACGGCCGGCGCGCGCCTCAACGCCATCCGCGGCCGGCACAACCTTCGGGCCGGCTTTGACCTCCAGCGCTATCCGATCAGCGAACATTTCACGCTCGGCATCACATCCCCTGAGTTCAACGATCCGAATGATGAGGCGAACTTCAATCCGAATCTGTTGCCGTTGGATCTGACGCGCGGCGGCCGGCTGTTTGACTTCCGCGCGCGGCGCACCGGCGGCATGTACTCGGGCTTTGCGCAGGACGTGGTGTCGATCGGGCGGCTGAATCTCTCGCTGGGAGTCCGCTTTGATGCCTACCGTTTCATTGTAAACGGCAATCAGCTCCAGCCGCGGCTCGGCGCCGCCTTCCATATCCGCGAAACCGGCACGGTGCTGCGCGTTTCCTACGCCCGGCTCTATCAAACGCCGCCGAACGAGAATCTGCTTTTGTCCTCCTCGCCGCAGGTCGCGGCCTTGACCCCGCCGGCCGTGCAGGAAGCGCTGGGCGGCTGGGCCCCCATCCGGCCCGAAGAGCAGAATTTTCTCGAAGCCGGCTTCCAGCAGGCCATTGGAAAAAGGGCGAGCCTGAACGTGGCCTACTACCACAAGAATTCGAAGAACCTGCAAGACAATGACAACTTCCTCGACACGGGCATCATCTTCCCGATCACGCTCGCCCGCATCCGCGTCAATGGCGTGGAGGGGCGGCTGGTCGGTCCCGTGTCGCGCGGCTTCTCGTACACGCTCAGCGTGACGCATTCCCGCGCCGTGGCCACCCCGCCCTTCACCGGAGGCCTGTTTCTGGGTAGCGGCGCCGTCGAGTCATTCACGCAAGGCGCCTTCATCATCGATCACGACCAGCCGCTTTCGGTGCACGCGGTGGCGAGCTGGAACCACCCGAAAGGCTGGTACGCCACCGTCAGCAACCGCTACGACTACGGGCTTGTGGCCAACCCGTCGGACCCGGCGGAGGTAGCCGCGGACCCCGATTTCTACGACCTGCTTCCCTATGTAAAGCTCGACCAGACGCCGGCGCGGGTCCGCCCGCGCAACATCGTCGATCTCGTCGTGGGCTTTGAGAAAAGCCGCGACCAGAAGAAACGCTACGACATCGGCCTGCAACTCACCAACCTCACAGACCGCACCGCGCTCTATAACTTCCAGTCGATCTTCGTGGGCACGCGGATCGTGCAGCCGTTCACCGCCGGAATCCGGCTGCGCTGGTATTTCTGAGAGGCGCCGCCCGTAGAATGATCCCCGCTCGACCTGCTCCGCAGGCGGCGCGCCGGTTCCGTCCGACGATTCCTGCGGGCGCAAGCAGCAATCTTGCCTGGGCGATCAGCGCGCGCCACAGGTGCGCGTTGCCCGCCCGGCGCGGCGGCCTACTGCAAGGCGCGCCGCCAGCCGGCGTACGCTTCCTGCTGCATCACCTCCAGATCCCGCTTCACCAGATTCAACCCGTAGACGCACGCCTCGAAGTCTTCCGCAAGCTGGCGGAACAGCGGCGCCTCGTCGCGGTATTCGAACTGATCGAAGCAGGAGACGATGCGGTAGGATTCCTTGCCCGCCTTCATGTAGTCGATGAAGGCGTCCAGCCGCAGGCGGCGGCGGGCCAGCGAAGCCACATACTCGGGGAACAGGCCCGTCAAAAACAACGTGTAGTCCCCGATGTGCTTGCGCACGGCACGCTCGCGGTCAAAGGACGCCGCTTCCAGGCGCGGGTCGGATTCAATCAGCATTTCGCCCACGTCTTCCAACCTCTTGCCCCGCGCGTTGCGGATCCGGTAGAGGTTGTCGGCGTGGGTGAAGTCGGTCAGCAGGTCGGATACGTAACCGGCGATGCGCGGTTCGCGGATGCGGGCATCGCCATAGAACCGCCTTGCGACCAGCTCGCCGAACAGCTTTCGGAGAGGATGGTCGCGGCCGATCAACATCATCGGCATATTCCCCTCTGCAACTTATTTTAGCAGCCGGATGCACTCCAGCATCGCGCGGCCGTTGTGATAGGCCGCCTTCCACATGTGCGCCTTGTTGCCGCGCACCCGGCCGTCGGGCAGGATCGTATCGTGCCACTCGCCGTACTTCCAGTCGATCTGCCGCTCACGAAGGAAGGACCAAAGCTTCTCGAACGCCGTCCGGTAGACCGGATCCCGAGTGGCCTGGTACATGCGTAGCGCGCTGACCAGCGTCTCCGCCTGCACCCACCAGACCTTGTTCAGGTTGTCCGCCGGCTTGCCGAGCGGCCCGCTGTCGTAAAAGCCGCCGTTCTGCTCGTCGAAGCCGAACTTCAGCGAGTAGCTCCAGAGCGTGCGGTAGAGATCCATATACAGCGAGTTCGGCACGCGCGCCACGTCGCAGGCCTCCATCAGCAGCCACACCGCCTCCAGGTCGTGCCCGTACGAGACGCGGTTGTAGTTGCCTTCCAGCCGCGGCGTCCAGTCCAGCGAGTACTTATCCGTGCAGGCGCCCACGTCCTTGCGCACCATGGTGTTGCTCGCGATGGTCATCAGCTCCAGCAGTCTCTCCCGTGCCTCCGGCAATTTGCTGGCTTGGTAGAACAGCGTCATCGCTTCGAGCATGTGCAAGTGGCTGTTCATCAGCTTCAGGTCGGCCGGCCCCATGGGGCCGTTGCCCTGGACCGGCGTCCAATCGGACTGAAACGCTTCGCGGTAACCGCCGTGGACCCGGTCGTGGGCCTTATCCTCCAAGAGCTGAAACAACCGCACCGCTTGCTCGAGAACGTCCTTGCGGCCCGTGGCCAGCGCGTACTCCGCCAGGGCGTAGAGCACGAAGGAGTGTCCGTAGACGGTTTTCTCCGGACGCGTCACCTTCTGTTCAGTGGCGTCCACTTCCCAGTAGTAACCGTCGCGGACGGGGTCCCGCATTCGCTCCAATAAAAAGCGGTATCCGTGCTCGGCTGCATCGAGGAGCTCCTTGCGGCCCCATCTCGGTCCGCTAAAGCCGGCGCGGGCCACGGCGGCGAAAAACCATACCATGCGCGCCTGGGTGACGATCATCTTGCGGGCTGGGCCGAGCGGCTCTCCCTGCTGACCGAAACTGATCGTGTAGCCACCCGCCTCCCGGTCCAGGCACTTCGGGTACCAGAAGGCGACGATATTCTCCTTCAGGGTCTTTTCGAATTGGGCGATCAGATCCCGCGCGTCGAGCTCTGCGCCCGCGGCGGAGCGGCGGGAGAAGGCGGGCAAAAGCGTCAGCGCCATCCCGCCGCGGCGCGCCATCTCCCGCCGGGTGAGTCCGGAGTCTGGTTGGGATGTGCTCGGGTGCATGCTTGAGTATAATTCGGGGCGGCCTCCGCCGGTTGGCCGGTCGATGTGCTTTCGCCGCCGCAACTCCGAATAGGCCGGGACGGAAAGACGGGGGCTTCCATTGCGAACTGAAAAGGCTTACAATCACCATTTTGACCCTATGGAGGCAATATGAACTTCGGATTGATTGTTGGAAACCGCGGATTCTTCCCGGATCATTTGGCCAAGAGCGGCCGGGAGGAGATGATCGCTGTGCTCACCGCAGCAGGCCACGGCGTGGTTTGTCCCAGCGAGCAAGACACCAAGTTTGGGGCCGTAGAGACGCGCGCGGAAGCCGTGAAGTGCGCGGAGATCTTCCGCGCTGCGCGGGACCGCATCGACGGCATTATCGTCACCCTGCCTAACTTCGGCGATGAGCGCGGCATCGCGGAGGCGATCCGCCTCTCTGGGCTCAACGTTCCGGTCCTCATTCAGGCGACGCCGGATGCGGCGGGCAAGATGACCATCGCCGACCGCCGTGACAGCTTCTGCGGCAAAATGAGCGCCTGCAACAACCTGCGCCAGTATGGCATCCCCTATTCGCTCACCCGCCTTCACACCGAGGCCCCTTCCTCTCCCGAGTTCCAGGCGGACCTGGAGTGGTTCGCCGCGGTCTGCCGCGTGGTCAACGGGCTGCGCAAGCTCCGCATCGGCGCCATCGGCGCCCGGCCCGCGGCGTTCAATACGGTGCGCTACAGCGAGAAGCTGCTGGAAAGGTTCGGCATCACAGTCGAGCCGATCGACCTGTCGGAGATCCTGGGCCGCATCGCGCGGATGAAGGACGACGCGCCCGAGGCTCAGGCCAAGCTGCAAGCCATTCAGAGCTACGTCAACACCAGTGGCGTGCCCGCCGAGTCTTTGTTGAAGATGGCCAAGCTCGGGGCGGTGATTGAAGCCTGGATGCGGGACAACAACCTCCAGGCCAGCGCCATTCAGTGCTGGACGTCGTTGGAGGAGTATTTCGGCGTGGTCCCCTGCACGCTGATGAGCATGATGAGCGACTCGCTGCTGCCGAGCGCCTGCGAAGTGGACGTTCCCGGCGTGGTGGCCATGCACGCGCTGCGTCTGGCCTCGGAGACTCCCAGCGCCCTGCTCGACTGGAACAACAACTACGGCGATGACCCCGACAAGGCGGTCTGTTTCCATTGCAGCAATCTGCCGAAGAGCTTCTTCCAGGATGTGCGCATGGACTACCAGGCGATCATCGCCGGTACGGTGGGCAAGCTGAACACCTTCGGGACCTGCGTGGGGCGGGTGAAGAGCGGTCCGATGAGTTTCGCCCGGTTCTCCACCGACGACCTCAGCGGCCGCATCCGCGGCTACGTGGGCGAGGGCCAGTTCACCGACGATCCGCTCGACACCTTCGGCGGCGCGGGCGTGGTGGAGATCCGTAACTTGCAGGGGCTGCTGCGCTACATCTGCGAGAACGGCTTTGAACACCATGTCGCGGCCAATCTGAGCGCGGGCGCTGCCGCAGCGGTCTACGAAGCGGCTAAAACGTATCTGGGTTGGGACGTTTACTACCACAAATAGGAGGCAGCTCCCATGGCCATTGTCGCCGGAGTCGATTTCGGCACCCTCAGCGTTCGTGTTTCCATCGTCGACAGCCGCCGCGGCCGGCTCGGCTCCGGCGTGGCGGAGTATCCGCTTCACCGCAAACGAGAAGATCCCGACCACGCCACCCAGAGTCACGCCGACCACATGCGCGCTCTGGCGGAAGCGATGCGGGCGGCGCTGGAGTCGGCCGGCGTCAGCGGGGACAGCATCGAAGCGATCGCTGTCGACACTACCGGTTCCACCATCGTCCCGGTGGGCGAGGGGCTGGAGCCGCTCGACGATTACTACCTCTGGTGCGATCACCGGGCCTGGCGCGAGGCGGCGCTCATTACCGAGACCGCCCACCGGTTGAAGCTGGAGGCCATCGACTGGTGCGGCGGCGTCTACTCCTCCGAGTGGGGCTTCTCCAAGCTCCTGCACTGGCTGCGCCACAACCCGGACAAGCGCCAGCGCCTGGTAACCGTGCTGGAGCACTGCGACATGGCCGCCGCCGTGCTGTGCGGCATCCGTGACCCGGCCCAGGTCCCCCGCTCCGTGTGCGCCATGGGCCACAAGTGGATGTGGAACGCAGCACTGGGCGGACTTCCACCCGAGGAGTTCCTCACGGCGGTGGATCCTTTGCTGGCGGGCATCCGCGAGAAGCTCACCGGCCGCTACCTCACCAGCGACCATTTGGCCGGACGTCTCTGTGAAGAGTGGGCGGCGCGCCTGGGCCTGCGGCCCGGCATCCCCATCCCCGTGGGGGCCTTCGATGCGCACTGGGACGCCATCGGAGCCGGCGTGCGAGAGGGCGACGTGGTCAATGTCATCGGGACCTCCACCTGCATCATGGCGATCGCCCGCCAGGCGCGGCTCATCCCCGGCCTCTGCGGGGTGGTGCAAGGCTCGATCCACCCCCAGATGGCGGGTATTGAGGCGGGACTGTCCGCCACCGGCGACATCTTCGACGCCATCGCCCGCCGGGCGGGAACCACGGTCGCGCAGCTCTCCCAAGGCCTGGAGAACTACCGAGCGGGGCAAACCGGACTTCTGCGCATGAGCTGGGACAACGGGGACCGGACCGTGCTGGTCAACCCGGAACTCGGCGGCGTGACTTTCGGCTGGAAGCTCACCCACACCGCGCAGGACGAATTGTTTGCGGCTATCGAAGGCACGGCCTTCCACACCCGGATCATCTTGGAGAGGATGCAGGACTACGGCGTGCCGATCCGCCGCGTCATCAACGGCGGCGGTGTGCCCCAGCGCAGCGAGGTCCTGAACCGGATCTACGCCAACGTGCTGGGCAAGCCCGTGCTAGTTCCCGAAAGTGAGGTGACGAGCCTCGGGTCGGCCATTTTTGCCCTGCTGGCTTGCGGCGCTTTTGAAACGGTGGAGGAGGCTCAGGACGCCCTCTGCCCGAGCTATCGCACAATCCAGCCGGAACCGGCCGCGAGCGCCGTTTACGAGCGGATTTACCCCCTGTACCGGAAGCTCTACTTCAGTTTGGGCAAGGCAGGAACGCCTCCCGTGGAGGTGGGAGACGTCCTGCCGGAACTGCGGAAGATCGCTTTGGGCGTGAATCAGGGATAGAGGCCGCGCAGCCGGGTGGCCTCGACCACGCGCTGGATGGCGAGCATGTGAGCCGCGGTCCGCATGCTGACCTTGCTTTCCAGGTGGATCTCCAAGACCTCAGTGAAGGCGGTCCGCATGACCTTCTCTAGGCGCATGTTCACCTCGGCCAGGTCCCACTGCAAGTGGGTCTCGTTCTGCACCCACTCGAAGTAGGAGACCGTCACCCCGCCGGCGTTGCAGAGGATGTCCGGAATGACGAATACGCCCCGGTCCTCCAGAATCTTGTCGGCCTCCGGCGTTATCGGGCCGTTGGCCGCCTCGGCGATGATCTTCGCCTTGATCTTGCCGGCGTTGCCGGCGTGGATCATGTTTTCGAGAGCCGCCGGAACCAGGATGTCGCAATCCAGGCTGAGCATCTCGTCTTCGGTGATCTGCTCAGCGCCCGGGAAGCCCAACACGGTTCCCGTCCTCTCCTTGTGCAGCATCAGCTTGGGAATGTGCAGTCCTTCCTTGGAGTAAATGCAGCCGCGGGAGTCGCTGACGGCGATCACGTCGGCCTGCGCCCCATCCAGCAGGTGCGCCGCCACCGAGCCGGCATTGCCGAAACCCTGGACGACCACCTTGGAGCCCTTCAGCGGCAGGCGCAGGTGC
>JAIMAR010000065.1 GCA_023511855.1 Bryobacteraceae bacterium | reverse complement strand
CCATAATTCAGTCCGGGTCTTTTGGAAATCCCCCACGCGCCGAGCTGGCCCGAATCGGCCCGGAGCGGGACGGCGTCTTTTTGCGCTGGAGAGACATGGCGCAGGGTTATTATTTTGAGGGGATACAGTTAATCTCAGAATACAACGGCCGTTTGCGAGTCATTTTTGAGCGGAAAACAGGCGAGAATAATGACGGCGCCGCTCTCGATAAGCGCCGTAATTACCACTGGTCCGCAGAAATCAGATTCCTGGATAGACAAACGGAAGGGTTCTATGACATCGAGGCCGAAATCTCGGGAACGGAAGAGACCGCCGACGGGCGGATTCAGGACGCCTATAAGAGGGAGCGCTGGCGGTTTGTGAAAGGAAAGTATGTTCTTGTCTCTTCCGTACGGCAGTAGGCCAGTAAATGCCGAGTTAATTGTTCCTTCCAAGTTGTTCTGAAATGGACGGGCGGCCTTCCGAATCGCGGCGGGGGCCGGATCAACCATGGAGGCGCATCGGCTGGCATGGTTGGACAATCCGGGATTTGTTCTGAAGCGAGCTGGGGGGTCGAGTTCACTGCTGCGGCGCCTTGGCGGCGAACCAACGCCGCGGATCTGCCGTTGTGGGGCGCCGCTGCGCCGTAAGCTCGCCGCTTCGAGACCCGCAAGGGCCGCTCCTGGCCGGAGACAGCGCGTCCGCCCCGATTTCCGACCGCGTGCCCGCCTCCGCTATAATCGCGGGTAGGGTCACCTTATGAAGGCTCGCTGGCTTGCCGGGCTGCTCGCGGTTCCCTTCCTGCTCGCTCAGGAACAGCAGCCGCCTGCCGACACCTCCCAGTTGCCCCGCTTCCGAGGACAGGTCACCGAGGTCATCGTGCCCGTCACCGTGACCGACGAGAAGGGCCGCTTCGTCAGCAACCTGGAAGCCTCCGACTTCCGGATCTTCGACGAGGGCAAGGAGCAGAAGATCGTCTTTTTCAGCCGGGAACGCAAGCAGCCCGTGGTCGTTGGTTTCCTGCTCGACCTCAGCAACGCCAGCACCCGCCACTGGGACAAGTTCCAGGAAGCCGCCCAGGACCTGGTCTTCAACCTGCTGCCCGGCGACCGGCGCTTCAGCGGCTATCTCATCGGGTATTCCACCGAGGCCGAGCTGCTGGTCAACACCACCCATGATCCGGAAAAGATCATGGAGCGGATCCGCAAACTCAAGCCGGGCGGAGGCGCGGCGCTGTTCGACGCCATTTATCTGGCCATGACCGAACGGGCACTCATCCAAGGCGAGCCAATCGAGCCCCGCCGCGTGCTCATCATCATCGGCGACGGCCACGACACGGCCAGCCACAAGAGCCTCCGCGAGGTCCTGGAGCTGGCCCAGCGCAATCTGGTCACCATTTACGGCATGAGCACCAAGGCCTTCGGCTTCGACGTCGAAGGCGACGAGAACCTGCGGCGGTTGTGCGAGGACACCGGCGGGCGGGTCGTCTACCCGCTCGATGAGAACCTCTATTCCGACGTCTCCGGCTACCTCTCCAACCCCTCCGACGAGGGCAACTACGCCTACCGCGTTGGCACCGGACAATACGCCAGCGCCCTGGCCCAGGGCATCTACAAGTCCGTGGCGGCCCTGGCCGGCGAGGTCACCACCCAGTACATCCTGCGTTACCGGGTCGAAGTCGAAGGGGACACCGACCGGCCCCGGGACCTGCGGGTGGTCGTGAACCTGCCGAACGCGGTGGTGCGCACGCGCCGCTACTATTATCCTGAAATACGGTAACGGCGGTTGCGTTTCCGTCCGATAATCGTAAGAGAGTGACAGCCCGAGTCCTTCAGCCATTCCGGAAGGCGGAGTATGCCATCCTCGAGGCCGCTCTACCGGGCAAGCCCTGCCTGGCGGCGGGCGTACTCCTTCTGGATCCCTGGGACGGCGGACTGCGCGTGCGCCTGCGGCAGGACTGGGAGCAGGTCGACGGTCGGGAAGACGCGGAGGTCTTGAGCCGCATCGAGGAAGATCTCGCCCGCCGCGCCGCTGAGGGCGGCGGCGCCGCGTTGCTCGAACAGCTGGAAGACACGCTCTCCAATGTTCTGAGGATTTCCGACCGGCGCGCGGTGGTGATCGCGGATCCGGACCGCGCCTTGGACCGGCTCTACCAGGAGCATGTAGAGGGATCCGCCGGAGGGCAGCGCGCCGAGCCCCCCGCCGGTCAACGCCTGCCGGTCTACACCCTCCGCGCCGCCGCCACCCGCTTCGGCGAAGACATGGAGGTCGAACCCGAGGGATATGTGCCGGCTCCGCCCAACCTCCGCCGGACCGCGAACCACTTCGTGGCCCGGGTGGTGGGCCGCTCCATGGAACCGCTCATCCCGGACGGCAGCCTGTGCATCTTCCGCTACCCGGTCGAAGGCTCCCGGCAGGGCAAGCTGCTTCTGATCCAGCGTCAGGGAGCTTCCGCCGGCGGCGGGGAGTTCACCGTCAAGCGCTACACCAGCGTCAAGACCGTCACCGTAGAAGGCTGGCGCCACGAGCGCATCCGGCTGGAGCCGCTGAACCCGGAGTTCGAAGCTTGGGATCTGGACCCTTCCGAGCTGGAAAACGGGCCCTACCGGGTGCTGGGCGAATTCGTCCAGGTGCTTCCCTACGAAGATCAGTGAGAACGGCCGGCGGCCTTGGGCGCGCCGCCCGCGGCTTTCCGGACGCCGTCACCTTCCCCGCAGGATCTCGCGCGCGGCATTGTGCCCCGGCGCGCCGGTGACGCCCCCGCCGGGGTGCGCCCCCGATCCGCACAGGTACAGCCCCCGGATGGGCGTGCGGTAATCCGCCCAGCCCGCCACGGGCCGCATCCAAAACATCTGGTCCAGGCTCATCTCCCCGTGGAAGATGTTGCCGCCGGTGATTCCAAAACGCCGCTCCAGATCGAGCGGCGTCAACACCTGCCGGTGCAGGATGCGCGACCGGAACCCCGGCGCATACTCCTCGACCAGCGCCAGGACGCGATCGGCGTAGTCGTCCCGCAAAGCATCCCAGTCCGCCCCGGCGAGCGCGTAGGGCGCGTACTGGAGGAAGATGCCCAGGATGTGCTTGCCCGGCGGCGCCAGCGAGGGGTCGTACAGCGTGGGCGCAGTCAGCTCCAGCAGTGGTCTTTGCGAGGGCCGGCCGTATTTGGCGTCGTCCCAAGCCCGTTCGACGTACTCGACCGACGGGCAGATGTGCATCGTGGCCCGGTGCTGCGGCCCCGGCGCGCCGGGCAGGGCCTTGAACTCGGGCAAGCCGTCCAGCGCCAGGTTGATCTTCAGCGAAGTTCCCTGCGAGCGGTACCGCCGGATGGCGGCCACAAACTCGCCGGGCAGAACCCGCTCGTCGAGCAAGCGCAGGAAGGTGGTGGGCGGGTCCAGATTCGAGACCACGGTCCGCGCCTCGACCTCTTCTCCCCCTTGCAAGACCACTCCCCGGGCCTGGCCGTTGCGGACCAGGATCTTCTCCACCGCTGCGCTGGTCCGGATCTTGGCCCCGTGCGAGCGGGCCGAGGCCGCGATCGCTTCCGCCAGCGCGCCCATGCCTCCCCGCACGAAGCCCCACAGCCCGCGCACGCCCCCCACCCCGCCCATGCAGTGATGCATCAGGATGTAGGCCGTGCCGGGCGAATACGGGCCGCCGTTGGCCCCGATGACCCCGTCGGTGACCAGCGCGGATTTCAGCGCGTCGCTCTCGAACCACTCATCCAGAAACTGCGCCGCGCTCTGAGTGAAGATCTTGATTAACGCCGCCGTATGCCGAGCGGCCGGCTTGCGCAAGCGCGCCCCCAGCCGCACATAATCGGCCCAGTCGCCCAGACTGGCGGGCGGCAGGTGAGGCGGGGTCACCAGCAACAGCTCCTCCACGACGCGGGCCAGTTGCTCCAGATGCTCTTCGTAGCGGGGGTAGACTTCGGCATCCCGGCGGGAGAAGTTGGCGATTTCCTCCAGGTTCTTCTGCCGGTCCCGCCACAAGAACAGGCAGCGGCCGTCCGGGAACGGGGAAAAGAAGGCCGGATCCTTGGCATCCACCTGGTATCCGAAGCGCTCCAGCTCCAGCTCCCGCACCACCTTGGGATGCATCAGGCTCGTCAGATAAGCCGCGGTGGAGACGCGGTAGCCGGGCCAGAGCTCCTCGGTCACCGAGCAGCCGCCCACCAGCTCCCGGCGTTCCAGCACCACCACGCTGCGGCCCGCGCGAGCCAAGTACGCGGCGGCGGTAAGCCCGTTGTGCCCCCCGCCGATCACCACCACGTCGTAACGTTCCGCCATCCAAATCCCCTCCGGCGTTTGCGCTGCGCCGGCTCACAGCCGGCTGAAACCCCTACTGTAAAACAGGGCGCCCCGCGCCGGTCACCGGCCGTCTTTGCGGCCAATCCCTACGGCCGGCGCCGGAAGGCCACCACGGCCAGCGGAGGCAGCGTGATGGAGATGCTGTGAGGCCGCCCGTGGGCTGGGACCTGCTCTGAGGCGACCCCTCCGGCGTTGCCCAAGTTGCTCCCGCCGAACCATTGCGAGTCGCTGTTGAACACCTCCTCGTAGAAACCTGGAGCCGGCACGCCAAAGCGGTATCCGAAGCGCGGCGCCGGCGTGAAGTTGCAGCAGAACAGGAGAAAGTCCGGCGGATCGGAGGCGCGCCGCAGGAAAGCGATCACCGAGTGGTCGACGTCGTTGAAGTCCACCCACTCGAAACCTTCGTAGCTCGTATCCAGCTCGTACAGGCATGGCTGGGAACGGTAAAAGCGGTTCAGCTCGCGCACGAAGGCCTGGAGCTGGCGGTGATAGCCGAACTCCAACAAATCCCAGCGCACGCTGGCGTTGTGATTCCACTCCTCGTACTGACCGATCTCGCAGCCCATGAACAGCAGCTTCTTGCCGGGGTGGGCGTACATGTAGGTTAAGAACGCCCGCACGTTGGCGAAGCGCTGCCACTCGTCGCCGGGCATCTTGGACAGCAGCGAGCGCTTGCCGTGAACCACCTCGTCGTGCGAGATGGGCAGCACGAAGTTCTCGCTGAAGGCGTACAGCAGGCTGAAGGTGATGTTGCTGTGGTGGAACTTGCGGTAGACCGGATCCTTGGAGAAATACTCCAGCATGTCGTGCATCCAGCCCATGTTCCACTTCATGGTGAAGCCCAGCCCGCCCAAATAGACGGGGCGGCTGACGCCGGGAAAGGCCGTCGACTCCTCGGCGATGGTAACCGCGCCCGGAACCTGGTGCGCCAGCTCGTTGAACTTGCGCAGAAAGTCGATGGCTTCCAGGTTCTCGTTGCCGCCGAATTGGTTGGGGATCCATTCGCCGGGCTGGCGCGAATAATCCAGGTAGAGCATGGAGGCCACGGCATCGACGCGCAGCCCGTCGATGTGGTATTGCTTGAGCCAAAACAGGGCGCTGGAAATCAGGAAGCTGCGGACCTCATTGCGGCCGTAGTTGAAGATCAGCGTGCCCCAGTCTTTGTGCTCCCCCTTGCGCGGGTCTTCGTGCTCGTAAAGTGCGGTGCCGTCGAAAAAGGCCAGCCCGTGGGCGTCTTTGGGGAAGTGCGCGGGGACCCAGTCGGCGATGACCCCGATGCCCGCCTGATGGCACTGGTCCACCAGATACATGAAATCCTCCGGACGCCCCATGCGGCTGGTCGGAGCGAAATACCCCGTGGACTGGTAGCCCCAGGAGCCGGAGTAAGGATGTTCGGTCACCGGCAGAAACTCGACGTGGGTGTAGCCCATCCACTTCACGTACTCGATGAGCTTGGATGCCAGTTCGCGGTAGCTGAGCGTTTCGCCGTTCGGGCCTCGCAGCCAGCTTTCCAAATGCACCTCATAGATCGAGATCGGCTCGCGAAGCCAGTTCCGGTGCGCCCGCGCTTCCATCCAGGCCTGATCGCCCCAATGGTAGCGGTCCAGGCGGGTGACGATCGAGGCCGAGCGGGGCGGCGTTTCAAACAGGAAGGCGTAAGGATCGGCCTTCAGCTCACGGTAGCCGCGGAACCGGGAGCGCACGAAATACTTGTACCGCGCCCCCTCGGCCACGCCGGGAAGAAAAATCTCCCAGACGCCGCCCTCCCGGAGCCGCATGGGGTGGCGGCGCGTGTCCCAGTCGTTGAAGTCGCCCACCACGGAGACCACTTCCGCGTTCGGCGCCCAGACGGCAAAGCGCACCCCGGGGACGCCGTCCACTTCCACCAGGTGGGCGCCCAGCGAATGGTAGGCTTCGTACAGCGTGCCTTCGGCGTGCAGGTGCAAGTCGAAGGAGGTCAGCAAGGGAGGGAAGCGGTAGGGATCCTCAAACTCCTCCGTGGTCCCGTCGTGTCGCTGGATGCGGAGGCGGTAAGGGCGCGGCGAACCGGTAAAGGCCGCTTCGAAAATGCCCTCCGAGTGGCGGCGGCGCATGGGCCGCGCTTCCTCTTCCAATACCACCTCGGCCGAGGCTGCCTGCGGCAGGAACGCGCGCACGATCCAGCCGGGCGGCTTGTTGTGGGCCCGCACTTCGTGGGGGCCGAGCACCCGGAATGGGTCGCCGTGGTAGCCTCCGGCGACGGCCTCCATCTCCGCTCTGGTCATCGCAGTTATTATGGCAGGGATGGGGCGGCGCTATCAGAACTGGCCAAAGGCCGAGCTGCATCTGCACTTAGAAGGGACGATCGAACCTGAGACCTTGCGCGAGCTGGCGCCGGAGCTCTCCCCGGAAGAGATCCGGGCGCACTATGAATTTGACAACTTCCTTGGTTTCCTGCGCTGTTTCGAGCGCATTACCCGGCATTTGCGCCAGCCGCAGGACTATGCCCTGGCCGCGCGGCGGCTATTGGAGCGGCTGGAGCGCGACAACGTGCGCTATGCCGAAATCACCCACTCGGCCGGCATCGTTCTCTGGCGCGGGCAGGATCCGGAGGCCGTGTTTGCGGCGGTCCGGGACGCTGCGCGCGGCTCGTCGGTCCAGGTGCGCTGGATCCTGGACGCCGTGCGCCAGTTCGGCGTGGAGCACGTGGCGCAAGTGGCGGAATTCGCGGCGGTCCACGCCGGAAACGGAGTTGTAGCGTTTGGCATCGGCGGCGATGAGGCGCGCGGTAAGGCCCGCGATTTCGCCGAGGTCTACCGCATGGCCCGCTCGCGCGGACTGCGCCTGACGGCGCACGCCGGCGAAACCGAAGGGCCGGATTCGGTCTGGGCCGCGCTCGAGATCGGCGCCGAGCGGATCGGCCACGGCATCCGCGCCATCGAAGACCCCGTCCTGGTGCGCCATCTGGCGGACCGGCAGATCCCGCTCGAGATCTGCCTCACCAGCAACCTCGCCACCGGCGCGGTGCCTTCGCTGGAGCAACACCCGGTGCGCCGGCTGTTTGAGGCTGGCGTCCCCATCACTTTGAACACGGACGATCCGGCGCTGTTCCGCACAACGCTGTCGAAGGAATACGAGCTGGCCGCCACGGCGCTCGGCTTCTCCCAAAGCGAGCTCAGGGATATCGCGCACAATGGGTTCCGGTACGCATTCGCGGATGAAGCGCGAAGCATCGAACTGGATTAGCAGAGGCCCGCGCTGCCCCTCGAGCCGATCCAGTAAACTCGAATCGTAAGCCTCCGCATGCCCAAATCCGCCCGGCCCGCGACCGTCCGCCATTTCTTCTCCCCGCACGGCACGCTCTCCCGCTGGCATCCCAACTACGAATTCCGCCCCGGCCAGCTCGAAATGGCCCTCGAGGTCGAAGCCGCGCTCAAAGACGACGTTCCGTTGATGGTCGAAGCCGGCACCGGCACGGGTAAGACTCTGGCCTACCTGGTCCCCGCTATCCTGTCCGGTCGCCGGATCGTGATCTCCACCGGCACCAAGAACCTTCAGGAGCAGCTCTTCTTCAAGGACGTCCCGTTCCTCCAGCAGCACTTCGCCCAGCCGCTCCGCGTCTGCTACATGAAGGGCCGCAACAACTACGCCTGCCGCCAGAAGATCTACGACGCCGAAACCGAGCCCATCCTCTCCGGCTTGGAAGAAGTCGCCGACTTCCAGATCATCCGCGAGTGGGAGAAAACCACCGCCACGGGCGACCGCGCCGAAATCCGCCAGCTCCCCGAAGACAGCACGCTCTGGCCCAAGATCGACGCCCGCCGCGACCTCTGCCCCGGCCAGAAGTGCCCGCAGTTCGAGCGCTGCTTCATCACCGCCATGCGCCGCCAGGCCGCCGAAAGCGACATCGTCATCGTCAATCACCACCTCTTTTTCGCCGATCTGGCCAGCCGCGGGGAGGAATACGGCGGGATCCTTCCGCCCTATGCCGCGGTGGTGTTCGACGAAGCCCACGAAATCGAAGATGTCGCCGGGCAGTACTTCGGGGTTTCCGTCAGCAATTACCAATTGCAAGACCTGCGCCGCGACATCGCCGCGCTCGCCCGCCGCAAGGGCTTCGGTTCGCCGGACCTGGATGCGCTGCTCGAGTCGCTGGACAGCGCCACGGCGGTCTTCTTCGATCAGTTCGATCCCCAGGAAGGCCGCCGCGCTTGCCCCGAGGTGGACGTCCACGGCCCTTACGCCGCCCTACTGTCCGCGCTGCTGGCCCTGGCCGCCCGGCTGGAGCTGACCGGGGAAGCCATCGAAGAGCTGATCCCCCTCCACCAGCGGACTCTCGAGCTCCGCGATGCCCTGCGCTTCCTGATCGAGGAGCGCAACCCGGCCTACGTCTACTGGCTCGAACGGCGCGGCCGAGGCTGCTTTCTACAGGCCACGCCCATCGATGTCTCCTCGATCCTGGCCGAGAACCTCTTCTCCAAGGTCGGCGCGGTGATCCTCACCTCCGCCACGCTGACCGTGGGGGGCAGCTTCGACTACGCTAAAAGCCGCCTCGGACTCCCCTCCGCGCGCACCCTCGCCGTGGCGGGCCTGTTCGACTACTCCAAACAAGCCCTGCTGTACGTCCCGCAGGACCTGCCGGACCCGCGCGACGCCCGCTTCCCGAACGCGGCCGCCGATCTCATCCTCCGCCTGCTCGAGCTCAGCCGCGGCCGCGCCTTTGTGCTTTTCACCAGCTACGGGCAAATGCGCCAGGTCTACGACCGAGTCTCCTGGAAGACGCCCTACCCCACCCTGCTTCAGGGCACCGGACCCCGCACCGCGCTGCTCGAAGAGTTCAAATCCACGCCCAACTGCGTGCTGTTTGCCACCTCTTCGTTCTGGCAGGGCGTCGACGTGCCCGGCGATCAACTCAGCATGGTGATCATCGACAAGCTGCCGTTTGCGGTCCCCAGCGATCCCGTCGTCGAGGCCCGCATTCGCGCCATCCGCGAGCGCGGCGGCAATCCGTTCTACGAGTATCAAATCCCCGAAGCTGCTCTGGCCCTCAAACAGGGCTTCGGGCGGCTGATCCGCAGCCGATCCGACCGCGGCGTCCTGGTGCTGCTCGACAACCGCATCACCAAGCAGCGCTACGGCCGCGTCTTCTTCGACAGCCTGCCCGATTACCGCTTCACCACCGACCTCCGGGACGTCGAGGCCTTTTGGCAGGAGCCCTGACGGCGCGCGCCGCCGCACGTCACTTCAGGAGAGCCGCGACTTTCGCCGCCAATTCTTCATACGTCAGATTTCCAGGATGATAGAGCCGCACAATCCCGGCGCGGTCGATCAGCACCAGCGTCGGCGTCGTGCTCGCCCCGTAGTTCTTGAAGTTCTCCTCGCTCACCGGCACGCTCATTGCGCCGAGCTGCCCGTAGAAACGGGTTCGAACCTCATCGATGTAAGCCAGCTCCTCCTGCGGTCCGGCTTCTTTGCCCCCGGCCACATATCCATAACGCTGCGTCGGCCCCACCAACGTCAACCCGTAGCGCCCGTACTCCTCAAGCAATTTCGCCAGCGCCGGCGCCTGGGCCTTGCAGTCTCCGCACCAGTGCGCCCAGAAGAACAGCAACACCGGCCGGCCCTTTAGCATCTCCAAGCGCAGCGGCCGCGGGCCGAGCCATTCGTTGACTTCAAGCGGCGGCGCGGCGCGTCCCTCTAGCGTCAGCAGGTTGATGTTCTTCTGGATGCGCGTGCGGATGGACGTGTCCCGGTAAGCGGCAAGCTGCTCTTGCAAGAATGCCACGGCCGCGCTGCGCTCTCCCCGCGCGGCCGCGGCCTGGGCCAGCACCTCGATCGCCGCGCCGAGCGCGATCGGGAGATTCCGGTCCGCATCGAGCGGACGGGTTTTCAATATCTCCAGGCCTAGCTCGCGTGTCCGGGACGCGTAGGCTTCGGCCTGATCGTACTTCTTGGCCGCCAGCGCGCCCCGCCCCAGCCAGCTCAGCGCCTCCAGCATCTCCGGCGTCACCCCGCGCCGCGCCTGATAGTCCGCGATCTGCGCCTCGGCCCGGGCAAAATCGTTCGCGTTGATCGCCGCGCGTACCTCGCGGACCAGGTTCGGCCCTTGCGCCAGCGCGCTCGCCGCCGCAAAAAGGAGAATCAGTCCTCTAAGTTTTCGCATCTGTCGCATCCCCAGCCGCATGCGCCGCATCCGGCCGCATGCCTGCCGCCTCACCCCTTCAGAATAACAACCCCGCACGCGCCGCTAAAGGTTCCCGGAATTCAGCAGACTCTTCAGGTACTCCCGGAAACGCCCGCCCAGATCCGGCCGCCGCAGGGCGAACTCCACCGTTGCCGTCAAGAAGCCGAGCTTGTCGCCGGCGTCGTAGCGCTTGCCCTCGAAACGGTAGCCGTAAACCGGCTGCCTGGCGACCAGATGCCGGATGCCGTCGGTGAGCTGAATCTCACCCCCCTTGCCCGGCTCGGTCGCCTCAATGCAAGGAAAGATCTCCGGCGTCAGAACATACCTTCCGATCACCGCCAGGTTCGAGGGCGCATCCTTCGCGGCCGGCTTCTCCACCAGGTCGTGGATCCGGAACAGGCGGTCATCGCGACCGTTGTGGCGCACCGGCGCCGCGTCGACAATTCCATAGGCCGGAATCTGCTCATTCGGCACCTCCATCAGCGCCAGCACGCTGGCCCCGTAGGTGTCATAGATCTCCAAAAGTTGCCGCAGGCAAGGCGCCTCCGCCTCGATCACGTCGTCGGAAAGCACTACCGCAAACGGCTCTTCTCCTACAAGGTCGCGCGCCCGCAGCACCGCATGGCCCAGCCCCAGGGCTTCCTTCTGCCGGACATAGGCGATCTCGATCATCTCCGAGATCGCCCGCACCACCGCCAGCAAGTCCTCTTTTCCGCGGCTCTGGAGCAGATGCTCCAGCTCAAAGCTCACATCAAAGTGGTCTTCTATGGCGCTCTTGCCGCGCCCGGTGACGATGATGATGTTCTTCACCCCCGAGCGCACCGCCTCCTCTACCCCATATTGGATCAGCGGCTTATCCACCAGCGGAAGCATCTCCTTGGGTTGGGCCTTGGTGGCGGGCAAGAATCTGGTTCCTAATCCGGCAGCGGGAAAAACAGCCTTGCGAACTCTGGCGTGCATCTTCCCCATTGTAGGACCTAGCGGCGTCTCACAGGCGTAAGACTTTCCCTGTGGCTTGCGTTGCGCCACGGTTCTAAGCGACAAAGAGACTTTGGCCCCAGCGGCTACGGCCGGGAGGAGCTTTGACCGAAACGCGTTTGCCCAGAGTGTTCCGCGCCCTTGCCCACCGCAACTTCCGTCTGTTTGCGGGCGGGCAACTGCTGTCCCTTACAGGCACCTGGATGCAGAACGCGGCCCAGTCGTGGCTCGTCTACCGCCTGACTGGGTCTTCCCTGCTTCTCGGCACGGTGAGTTTCGCCAATCAGGTCCCGATCTTCTTGCTCTCCCCCCTGGGTGGCGCCGCCGCCGACCGCTACAACCGCCGCCAAGTGGTGCTCGGCACGCAGGTGGCCGCCATGGCCCTAGCCTTCCTCCTGGCGGCGCTCACGCTCTCGGGACGGGTGCAGATCTGGCATATCGTCACGCTGGCCCTGCTAGGCGGAGTGGTACAAGCCTTGGACACGCCCGCCCGCCAGTCTCTGTTTATCGAACTGGTCGGGGCGCAAGACCTGCTGAATGCCATCGCGTTGAACTCCTCCATGTTCAACACCGCGCGCATGCTGGGCCCCGCCGTGGCCGGCGTGGTCGTAGCTTCGGCGGGCGAGGGCTGGTGCTTTCTGGCCAACGCCGTCAGCTACCTGGCCGTAATCGCCGGCCTGCTGATGATGCGGCTTGCGCCCAGTGCTGCTCCGGCCGCGCAGGGCCGCATGGCCGCGGAACTGCTCGAAGGCTTCCGTTTTGCTTGGCATGCGCAAACCATCCGGACCCTGTTGCTCATGCTGGGGATCTCCAGCCTTCTCGGCTCGCCTTACGTGGTCCTGCTGCCCGTCTTTGCCCGCGACGTGCTCGGTGGAGGGCCCCGCACCCTGGGCTTGCTCATGGGCGCGGTTGGGTTGGGGGCGCTAGTGGGAGCGCTCAGCGTTGCTGCCAAGACCGGCGTGCGGGGCTTGGGCCGCACGGTGCGCTATGCTTCGGCGGGTTTCGGCCTCAGCTTGCTGGCCTTCTCGATGAGCCGAGAGCTGGAAATCTCCATCCTACTGCTCATTCCCACCGGCTTCTCCCTGATGACCCAAATGGCCTGTTCCAATACCCTCATCCAAACCATAGTGCCGGACCGCATCCGCGGCCGCGTCATGGCTCTCTACTCCATGATGATCATGGGCATGGCCCCTTTCGGCGCGCTGCTGGCCGGCTTTCTGGCCCAACACCTCGGCGCCCCCGCTACCGTGGCCCTGGGAGGCGCCGCCTGCCTGGCAGCCTCCGTTGTTTACTGGCGGCAACTAGCGTCCCGCTCGGAGCTTGGTCTACCATGAGGTAGAGGGGAAAGGAATGGCTTACGTTATAGCGGAACCTTGCATCGGAACCAAGGACACTGCCTGTGTGGATGCCTGCCCTGTGGACTGCATCCACCCCAAGAAGGACGAAGAAGCCTTCGAGAAGGAAGAAATGCTCTATATCGACCCCGTGGAATGCATCGACTGCGGGGCCTGCGTGCCGGTGTGCCCCGTCTCGGCGATCTTTCCCGTAGACGACCTTCCCGAAAAGTGGGCCCATTTTACGGCGCGCAACGCTGCGTATTACGGCCGCTGACCGGCGGACGATCTGGCTGGGCAAGAACCGCCGAAGCTAGGCTGAGATTGGCCGACTGAAAGGAACGGAGGTTGCTATGCCACACCATGACAATGGTTCGAAACTGATCTGGTTCTTGACCGGCGCTGCCATCGGCGCAGCCATCGCCCTGCTGTATGCTCCGCAATCCGGAGTTCAAACGCGCAGATACTTGCGCAAGAAGACCGAAGAAGGCAAGGAGGCTCTGGCCGACACGGGCAAGGAACTCCTGGAGAAGGGAAAGGAGTACTACGAGAGGGGCCGGCAGCTCGCCGAGGAAGCCGGTGAGCTGCTCGAGCGCGGCCGCAAAATGGTGACCGGTTGACTCTGCCGGCGCCGCTCCTTGCCCGCGGAGACCATATGAGCTCGCAGACCGCTCCCGATCTGGGCTCGTTGCCGGAGTTCCGCAACGAGCCCTACGCCAATTTTTCCGACCCCGCTAACCACCAGGCCATGCAGGCCGCCCTGGAGGCGGTGCGCCGGCAATTCGGCCGCCGCTATGACCTTTGGATCGGCGGCAAGCCGGTCAAGACTGAGCGGACGTTCAACTCCATCAACCCCAGCCGCTTCTCGGAGGTCATCGGCATCCACTCCGCGGCCGATGCGGAGCTGGCCGCGCAGGCGGTCGAGTCGGCTTACGAATTCTTCCCGGAATGGAGCCGGACGCCGGCCGCCGAGCGCTGCCGCATGCTGCTCAACGCCGCCGCGATCATCCGCCGACGCAAGATGGAATTCAACGCCTGGCTGGTCTTTGAAGCGGGCAAGACCTGGCCGGAAGCCGAGGCCGACGTCTCCGAGGCCATCGACTTCTGCGAGTACTACGCCCGCCAGATGCTGCGGCTGGCTGAGCCGCACCCCATGCTTCACATTCCGGGCGAGTACGACGAGCTGGTCTACCTGCCGCTCGGCGTAGGCGCCGTCATCGCTCCCTGGAACTTTCCGCTGGCCATTCTGGCGGGCATGACGACAGCTACTCTGGTGGCGGGCAACACCGCCGTCATCAAGCCTTCCAGCGACACCCCCACCATCGCCGCCAAGTTCGCCGAGGTGCTGCTGGAAGCCGGCTTCCCGGAGCGCAGTTTCTGCCTGCTCACCGGCGGGGGCGCCGATGCCGGCGAGACGATCGTCGTTCACCCCAAGACGCGCTTCATCTGCTTCACCGGCTCGCGCGACGTCGGACTCCGCATCAACGAGCTCGCCGCCAAACCCCAGCCCGGACAGATCTGGATCAAACGGGTCATCGCCGAAATGGGCGGCAAGGACGCCATTATCGTCGACTCCGAAGCCGATCTGGCTGCCGCCGTCGACGGCGTACTGGTCTCCGCCTACGGCTACCAGGGCCAGAAGTGCTCCGCCTGCTCGCGCGCAATCGTGGATCAGACAGTTTACGGCGAATTCCTGGAGCGGTTGCGCGTCAAGGTGGAAGCCATCCGCGTCGGTCCGGCCGAGGATCCCGACAACTTTATGGGGCCGATCATCAACCAGAAAGCCCTGAAAACGATCCAAAATTACATCGAGATCGGCCGCCGGGAAGGCCGCTGGCTCACCGGCGGAGAAGCGGATACCAGCCAGGGCTACTTCCTTAGACCGGCCATCATCGCCGACGTGGACCGCAAGGCGCGCATCTTCCAGGAGGAGATCTTTGGCCCGGTGCTGGCGGTCACGCCCGCCCGCAACTTCGAGCACGCTCTGGAGCTGGCCAACGACTCCGAGTACGGCCTGACCGGCGCCGTCTACACCCGCAACCCCGAGAAGATCGCCCTGGCCAAAGAGCGTTTCTTCGTCGGCAACCTTTACTTCAACCGCAAGTGCACCGGGGCCATGGTCGGGGCCCATCCGTTTGGCGGGTTCAATATGTCCGGCACCGATTCCAAAGCCGGTGGACCCGATTATCTGCTCCAGTTCACCCAGGCTAAGGCGATCGCCGTAAAGCTCTCATAAGGCACCGTCCTTTCGCGTATAGTTGAAGTGGGTGTGGGTACTAGACCTGCCTCCGGCGCGCGTTTGTCTCCGCCCGCCGGGCAGGCGGTATGGATGGCCGATGGATTTGACCTCCGCCGAGATCAAAAACTCCCCAGACGAACCTTCCCGAGCCGCGGAGCCAGGCGAATTCGACTACTTCGATCTCATCGAGGACGCCAACGACATCATCTACACCATCGACCTATACGGGCGCCTGACCTTCCTCAACAAGGCCGCCGAGCGCATCACCGGATACTCCCGCCAGGAAGCCCTGGGCGCCCAGATCGGCGATTGGCTCGATCCGGAATCCCGCCGCCTCTCCGATGAAATGCTCCAGCAAAAGCTCGGCGGTTGCCCTCGCACGACATACGAAGTGACGCTGCGCGCCAAGGACGGCCGCCGAATCTTTCTGGAAGTCAGCACCCGCCTGCTTTTCCGCCAGGGCATTCCGGCGGGCATACAAGGAATTGCGCGCGATATTACCGGGCGCAAGCGGGCCGAGACGCTGGAGCGCGACCGCAACCGCGTGCTTGAGCTGGTGGCTTCCGCCGAGCCCTTGGAGGGCGTCCTACGCGAGTTGTGCCTGATGGTGGAGCGCCAGTTGAGCGGCGTTCGCTGCTCTATCTTCGTGTTGCGGGATGACCGGCTGCTGCCCGCTGCCGGCCTGGACCGCTCCTGCGGTCTTCACGAGAATCCGCCTCCCGCCGTGGCCGTGGATCTCCGCCGCGTCCCCATCCAGTCTCAGGCGGGGGTCTTGCTGGGGGAGTTGCTCCTGGAGCGCAGCGGTTCGGCCGCCGAGCCGGAGCACGAGCGCACGGTGTTGGAGGCCGCGCTGCGCCTGGCCGTGGTCGCTATCGAGCAGCGGCAGCTGACCGAAAGCCTCGCCTATCGGGCCACGCATGACCCGCTGACCGGCCTTCCCAACCGCAGCCTCTTCGAGCGCAACCTGGAGCAGGCCCTCGCCGAAGCACGCCGGCACGGACGCGCCCTGGCGGTGCTCTTCATCGACCTGGACCGCTTCAAACAAATCAACGACAGCCTGGGGCACTTGGCCGGCGACCAGGTCCTGGTCCAAGCCGCGCGGCGCTTACATGCCTGCCTCCGCCGCAGCGACTTGCTCGCGCGCATGGGAGGAGATGAATTCACCGCCGTAATTACGGATCTCTCCGACACCCGCGACGCCGCCCGGGTCGCCGAGAAGCTCCTGGCTGCGTTCCAAGAGCCTTTTCTCTGGGAAGACCAGGAGCTGTTCGTCACTGCTAGCATCGGCGTTAGTCTATATCCACGCGACGGGCGCGATGCCGCTGCCTTGCAGCGCAACGCCGATGTCGCCATGTACCGGGCCAAGAGCCGCGGTCGCAATGCCTTCGAGTTCTTCGCCCCGGAGCTGGCGGCCGCTGCCCAGCATCGCCTCCAAATCGAGAACTCCTTGCGAAAGGCATTGGACACAGGAGAGTTCCGGCTGTACTACCACCCGCAGGTAGACCGCAGCGGCCGCTTAGCCGCCTATGAGGCTTTGCTGGTTTGGGATCATCCCACTCTGGGTTTAACGCCGCCGTCCCAGTTCATTCCGGTCGCCGAGGAAAGCGGCATGATCGTTCCCCTCGGCGCCTGGGCCATCCAAGAAGCCTGCCGCCAGTGCGCCCTCTGGCAGCGCCAGGGACTCCCGCGCGCCGCCGTCGCGGTCAACATCTCGGCGGTTCAGTTTGCCCGCCACGATTTTGTGGAGACGGTCGCCCAAGCCTTGTCCGCTTCCGGTTTGGATCCGACCTTGCTGGAGCTGGAGCTCACCGAGAACGTCGTTCTGCGCCATCTCGAGGAATCCGCCCGTCAGATGCAGCGCCTGCGCGCTTTGGGCGTCTCCATCGCCATTGACGACTTCGGAACCGGCTATTCCTCGCTCAGCTACCTACGTCACCTGCCCCTCGACGTGCTGAAGATGGACCAGTCCTTCCTCCAGGGCGGTGGCGGGCGCCCCATCGCCATGCCGCTGGTGGAAGCGATCATCGCGCTGGCTCACGGACTCGGACTTCAGGTGGTCGCCGAAGGCGTGGAAACCCGCGAGCATTTCGAAGCATTGAGGGCGGCCGGATGCGACCGCTTCCAAGGCTATCTGTGGGGAGAGCCGCTCACCGCCGAAGCAGCCACCCGCCTGCTGGCGGACGGCCCGCCCACCCCCACCTCCTGACCGCCCGCGTAGCCAAGCCTCCCTCTGTGTCACTGAGGCGCCCATATCGACAAAGTTTTGTCGATCTGAGTCCGCCGATTCTCTGCTGCCCCGAAGGGGCCTCTTTT
>JAIMAR010000064.1 GCA_023511855.1 Bryobacteraceae bacterium | reverse complement strand
CTCCCGGGGGAGGTCCCAGATTAGGGGACATTTCTATTGAGTTTACAAGGGGACATTTTTATCGAGGTTCAACATAGAAATCTCAGACATCAGCGTAAATCGATCATCGATCACATCTCGCACAGAATGCCCGGCCTCCCGCCACAGAAGCAGTTGCATACGAGATAACCCAGGTCCGCCGCTAAGACCTGTGGTTGAGCGCCGTTTCGTAGGCCGAGATAACCGCCTCCGCAGGCCCTTCCTGCACGATGCGGCCGTGTTCCAGCCAGATGGCGCGCGTGGCCAGCTTGCGCAGCACGTCCATATCGTGGGAGGCGCAGATCAGGATTCGCCCTCTCTGTTTGAGACGCACAATGCGGTCCACGCACTTGGCTTGAAAGGCCCGGTCGCCCACCGCCAGCACCTCATCGATGAGCAGGACGTCCGGTTCCACAGCCATCGCTACGGCAAAGGCCAGCCGCAGGGTCATACCCGCGGAGTATTTCCGCAGCGGCTCGTGGATGAACTCGCCGATGCCCGAGAATTCCACGATCTGATCGAACTTGTCTCTGACCTCCCGGCGCGAAAGCCCCAGCAGGGCGGCATTGAGGCGCGCGTTCTCGGCCCCGGTCAGGTCCGGGTGAAATCCGGACCCCAGCTCCAGCAGTGCAGCCAATTTGCCCTGCACCTCCACCTGCCCCCGGTCCGGCCAGCACAGACCCGCAATCACGCTGAGCAGCGTGCTCTTGCCGGCCCCGTTGACGCCTACCACCCCCAGGGACTCCCCTTCGTGGACCGCCAGCGAGACCTCGCGCAACGCGTAGAAGGGCTCCTGCGGAGCTTGCTTGAGCCGGCTCCACAGAAAGCTGCGCAGAAACTGGCGCACCGGCCGCCGCGAGTAGCTCTTGGTGACGCAATCCAGCCGAACCGCGATCATAGTCTCACAAATAGTCCGAGAAGTTGCGCTTCAAGCGCCCGAAAACCGCAAAACCCAGCAGCAGGAACAGGCACGAAACCAGCGCCAGTTTGATGATCAGTCCCGAAGGCGGCTCGATGCCTTCCAGCAAGATGTGGCGGCAGGCTAACACGACGGCTGCAATCGGGTTGTATTGGTACAGCGCGCGGAACCGCTCAGGGATCGAGTCGAATGAGTAGAAGACCGGCACCAGCCAGAACAAAAGCATGTTGCCCGATTCCACCAGGTAGCGCACGTCGCGAAAGTAGACGTCCAGCGCCGAAGTGATCAGCGCCAGACCGCACACGAAGACCACCTCCAGCCCGAAAACCAACGGCAGGCGGGTCCAATAGACATTGGGACGATATCCCGCCGCCAGCGCCAAGGCCAACAGCAATCCGATCTGGATACAGAGGTGCAGCGAAATCGCCAGAACGGTGGAAACCGGCAGGACTTCTCTCGGCAGCACCACTTTTTTCACCAGGGCCGCGTTGTTGTAAATCGACAGCGTGCCCGCCACCAGCGCCAGCGAGAAGAACTGATAGGGCACGATGCCGCACAGCACGAACACATGAAAGTCCCGGATTCCGGGGTTCGGAAAAATGTAGGTGAAGATGAAGGTCAACACCGCCATCATGACCAGCGGATTCAGCAGCGACCAGAACACCCCCAGCGACATGTTCCGGTAGCGGATCCGGAAGTCCCGCATCACCAAGCTGGTAAGAATGAAGCCGTAGTGGCGGCGCAGCATGGGGTCAAAATGCATTCCACCGGCGTGGGCCGCTTGGGCCCGCGAACCTTGCAGTCTACCACGGGTCTGCTCAGGCGCGGCCGGAAACGGCGGGAAGTCGGGCAGGCCGCGCCCGGCGGCGCACCGCCGCGGAAGCGCAGCGGTTTCACGGCGGTTGCCGGGCTGCTACACTGAGAGCGGGAGTTTGTTGAAGCGTTTGCGTTCCCCGTTCCTGCTTATCGCTATACTGGCGTTGGGCTTGGCCGCGCCTGCTGCCGCACCGCAAGGCCAACTGGACGGAAGCTTGTCCCTGTTTACGGTCATGGCCGCGATTCATGCCGCCGGCTATGACGCCGAGCTGGACTCGCCGTCCAATAGCCCGCTCCGGGCTGAGGTCCGCAACCAGTTGGCCGCCCGGAACATTCCCTGCCTGGACGAACTGAAACGCTTCGTCCGGGATCACCGGAAAGAGGACCCCGTCGCCGAGCTTTCCCAATACATCTCCTTCGGCCTCCTCGTCGACGGTCCCCCCAAGTTCAACTACCGCCTCCGGCAGAACGAACTCCCGCCGGACGTAGTGGCGCTCGCCGGCCTGGAGACTCTGCTGGCGCGGTTCTACAAAGAGGCCGGCATTGAAGAGTTGTGGCGGAAGGCCCAGCCGGAGATCGACTCCTGGATCGAGCGCTACCATCTGCCGGTGACGCAGGCCGTCCTTCAGGTCAGCGGCTACCTGCGCGCTCAGACCAGCGGCCTGGAGGGTTTCCGGTTTCAGATCTACGTGGAGCCCCTGGCCCCGCCCAACCAGGTGCATACCCGGAGCTACGGGCGGGATTACTTCGTGGTGGTGACCCCGTCGGCGGAACTGCGCGTGGACGACATCCGCCACGCCTACCTCCATTACATGCTCGATCCGCTGGCCACGCGGCACGCCGATGAGATCCTCAAGCGCAAGGCCTTGGGCGACTACGCCCTGGGTGCACCCTTCCTGGAGGATATCTATAAGGAGGACTTCCTGCTGCTCGCCGGCGAGTGCCTGATCAAAGCGGTGGAAAGCCGGCTCGCCACCGGCTCCCAAAAGAAGCAGGAGCTGGTTCAGACGGCCCTCTCGCAGGGCTTCATTTTGACCCCCCACTTCGCCGAGCAACTGGCCCTGTACGAAAAGCAGGATCAGTCGCTGCGGCTGTATTACCCCAATCTCATCACCTCGATCGATTTGCGCAAGGAAGAGAAGCGGTTGGAGCCGGTCGAATTCGCTCAGGAGCGGCCGGTCCGCAAGGCGAAGCCCGCGCCCCCCAAGCCTAAGCCCGAGCCATCCCCCGCGGAGAAGAGTCTCCAACAAGCCGAAGACCTATACGCGGCCAAGGACTACACTCGCGCCCGGCAATATTATCTGCGCGTCATCCAAGAGACGCAGGAAGGACCGCTCCGGGCGCGCGCCTACTATGGCCTGGGCCGGATCGCCGCTTTAGAAAAACAGCCCGAACTGGCCGAAACGCTTTTCCAACAGGCATTGAAATCTTCACCCGATGTATCCACCGCGGCTTGGGCGCACGTCTACTTAGGCAGGCTGGCGGACCTGGCCGGGGAAAGGGATCAGGCAACCGCCCACTACAAAGCGGTGCTGGGATTGTCCGGCGCTCCCAACGGCGCGCGCCAAGCCGCCGAGGAGGGCTTGCGAAAAGGGTTCAAGAAGGAGTAAGGAAGAAGAGATCCAGACAAAGGATTTCGACAAGACTCACCGAGGGTGAGCTTCATGGAAGGAGCAATGAATGAAGACAATTAAGTTGACCAAATTGGCGGCCGCGGTGGCCTTGACCGCAGGACTTTTGATGGTCTCCCTGGCGGCGCAGGCCCCTCCCCCACAACCCCCTGCTCAGCCCGGCGCCGCTCCGGCGCAGCCGAGCACCCCCGTCGCCAAGCAGCCGGCGGTCAAGAGCCAGGAAGAGGCCAACCTGGTGATGATGATGCTGCAATCGACCCAGCAGCCGGACCCGGATGTGCGGATCAAGGCGGCCAAGGAGCTTCTGAGCAAGTTCCCCAATACCGAATTCAAGCCACTGGCGCTGTTCTTTATCACCCTTTCGTTGCAGGAAAAGGGAGACTACGAACAAACGATTGCCTACGGCGAGCAGACCCTCAAGGAAGATCCGGACAACATTCAAACCTTGTTGCTGTTGTCACGCCTGATCGCTTCCCGGACCCGCGAACACGACCTTGACAAGGAAGAAAAGCTCAGCACGGCCGAGAAGTACGCCACGCGAGCCGTCGAGGCTCTAAAGACTGCGCCGCGGCCCAATCCCAGCGTGACCGACGAACAGTGGGCCGAGGCTAAGAAGGAGCTGCTGGCCCAAGCCTACGAAGCGTACGCCATGATCGCGATGGTCCGCAACAAGACCGATCTCGCGGTGGAGAATTTCCGCAAGGCACTCGAGGTAGCCCCGCCTCCGGGCGATCCGGCTACGATGGTGCGTCTCGGCAATGCGCTAGCCAGGGCCGGCAAGTTCGACGAAGCCGTAAGCACCTTCGAGAAGGTCATGAGCGACCCGAACGCGCCGCAGCAAGTCAAGCAGATCGCCCAAGCCGAGCGCGCCCGGGCCATTCAGGCTAAGAACGGAAAATAACCGGTCCCAGATGCAACGTCCATGAGCGTGGAGCGGAAGCTCCTGGAAGCCGCCCTCGGATACGAGTTCCGCAATCCGGAGCTTCTGCTCCGCGCTCTGACGCATAAGTCTCACGCGCACGAAAAGCCCGCCGCGGAGAACGCCCCCTCCGAAGACAACGAACAGCTCGAGTTCCTTGGCGACTCGATCCTGGGGTTTCTGATCAGTGAGTTTCTCATCGAGCGCCACCCCAACCTCGCCGAAGGCCGGCTCTCCAAGCTGAAGGCCCGCCTGGTGAGCGCCGCTCACCTTCATTCGGTCGCCCTGCGCCTGGAGCTGGGCCGGTTCCTACTGCTGGGCAAGGGGGAACAGATGAGCGGAGGCCGGGAGAAGCCCGCTCTGCTGGCCGACGCGGTGGAGGCGCTGATTGCAGCGATCTATCTGGACGGCGGCATTGAGGCCGCGCGCGAGTTTGTCCGGCGACACGTAGCCGTGGATCTGGAAGCGATACTGCCGCTGGTGGATTACAAGAGCGCCTTGCAGGAGTTCGCGCAGGCGCGCGGGCTGCCCACGCCTCGCTATGTGCTCATCCAGGAACGGGGACCGGAGCACGCCAAGAGTTTCACCGTCGAGGTCCGCGTAGGGGACCTTTGGAGCGCCCAGGCCGAAGACCATTCCAAGAAGACCGCCGGACAGCAGGCGGCCCGGTTGTTGCTGGATCAACTTACGTCCCAGAATTCGCAGTAAGCTCCTCTGCGGCGGGCTCGCCCGTCGCGGCCTGTTCGTCGGCATCGAGGATGACGATCTCCACCCGGCGGTTGGCGGCCCTGCCTTGGGCGGTTTCATTGGTTTCTCTCGGACGTTGGGAACCGTAACCCGCCGTCGACAGGCGCCATTCCGGGACCCCGTAGCGGTTCACCAGCAGCTCGAGCAATCTCAGGCTGCGGGCGGCCGAAAGCTGCCAATTGTTCCGGAAACGGCGGTTATGAATGGGCACCGCATCGGCGTGGCCCACCAGGCAGACCGGGTTGGGGATAGAGAGCAATACCTCCGCGATCTGCTCGACCACCGGATAGGCGCTGGCGGCGACCTCGTCGGACCCGGGCGGAAACAGCACCGCCTGCGGCAGGCTGATGACCAAACCGCGGGTCTCCAACGTCGGATGCAGGCCGAACTCCTCCAACCTGGCCTGCGCCTCCAAGAGCGCTTGCCGCGCCGGAGGCAGCGCCGGCGTCTGTACCGGCGGAGCCGGTTCGGGCGCCGGCTGCGCGCGGCTCAACTGCAACCGCACCGCCTGGGCCGAAATCGCCATGAACAGCACCAGCAGCAGCGTCAGCACATCGACGTAGCTGACCGTCCAGCGGCCGCTCAGCTCGGGTTCACGCGAGATCGGCTTCCGCAGCATCGTTGCCCCTCAAGGCGGCCCCCTGTGTCTTGCGCCCCGGCCCGCGCAAATACGCCTCCAAACGTTGCCGCGCCAGCGCCGGGTGGCTCTGGTCATAAAGGCACAGCACGCCTTCCAGAATGAAAGCGTCGGAATCAAAGTCCTCCGCCACCCGGGCCCGGATCCGGTGGGCGGCCGGCAACAATACCAGGTTGGCCATCCCCAGACCGTACATCGTGGAGACGAATGCCATGGCGATGCCGGCGCCCACCGAAGCAAGGTCCGAAAAATTCTTGAGCACATCCATCAGGCCCATCACCGTGCCCAGAATCCCGAGGGTCGGCGCAAAGCTTCCTGCGACTTCCAGGGTCCGCGCGTCGGCTTCTCCTTCCTGTTCCCGCACCCGGATCCGCGTCTCCAAAACCTGGGCGAGCTGCTGGCGGTTTTCCACCTCCAGCGCCAGCCCCAGCGCCTCCCGCAGAAAAGGATGGCTGGCGGAGGGAATGGCGTCCTCGATCCCCGCCAAACCCTTGAACCGGGCCACACGGGCATAATGCAGGATCTCCTCCATCAGCGCCTGAGGATCCCGCTTCTCGGCCACCAGCAAGCCCATCAACCGGCCAATGGAGCGCCACAACCTTCGCCACGGCGTAGTCAGGATGGCGACCCCCAGCGTCCCTCCCAGCACCATCACGGCTCCGCGCGGCTGCAAGAAATAGGCGGCGCCGGCCTCCGACCAAGTGGCGGCCGCAGCCGCGGCTGCCGCCGCGACCGCCATACCAAAGAGGAATCCGAAATCCAGCCCCCTCCGGGTGCGCGCCCGCGCCTTGCGCGCCGCACCTGCCGTCGCTGGAAGCCGACGGAATACGGTCTCTGATGCAGACATTCCTGCCTCCCAAGCGGCCAATCGCACGCCAGGGACCAACCAACGCGCGTTGAAAAAGACGGAGTTGCGCCCGGCCAAGCCCGCCGGGCTGACCAACCGCTGGCGCGGGTGACCAAATCTTGCCAGCCGGAGGCGGCCGCCGAGCGTATAATCGAGGCAGGAGGTGCGGGGTGCGATACAGTTTGGTTCTGGCCCTCGCCGCCGCCCTGTGTGCGCTGGGCGCGGAAAAGAAAGTCCCCGAAGGCGGCGCATCCAACGCGGCGCTCGAGATCCACGCCCGGCTCCATGTGGAGAAGGCAGACATCCAACGTCTCCTGGGAACTGATCTCCAGGGTTATTTCACGGTGGTAGAGGTCCGGCTCACCCCCAAGGACGCCGACCATCTGCCGGTCAGCCGCGAGGATTTTGTGCTCCGTTCCGATAAAGATGGACAGCGCTCCGGGGCCTTCCATCCTAGCCAGATTGCCGGCGGTTCGGTGATGGTGGTCTCTACCAGGCGCGGCGGGGCGATCCGCTCCGAAAACCCCGGAACCATCTGGGGCCCGCCCATGGGCGGGCCGCCGGTCCGCATGGGCACGCAAGGTCCTACGATCGGCAATACGGCCGGCGAAGGCAGCGCCGAAGCGGCCACCTCGCGCTCCGGTGGAGATGCCGGCGTGCTGAAGACTCTGACGGAAAAGGAACTGCCCGAAGGCGAGATCCGACAAGCCTCCTCCGGGCTGCTGTACTTTATGCTGGAGGGCAAGCACAAGGTGAAGGATTTGGAGCTGCAATACCGGGGACCGGCCGGCAAGCTTTCGGTCCGGTTCCGGTAGGCTCCTCACGCGGCCGTTCAGACTTCCAGGATTACCGGCACAATCAACGGGCGGCGCGACGTGTGCCGGTGCAAAAAACGGCGCAGATCGGCGCGGATTTTGTCCTTGATGACGCCCCAGTCCGCCCGCTCCTCGGGGCTGGAGTTCTCCACCGTGCGCTTCACCACCCGGGCAGCTTCTTCCAGCAGCTCTGCGCTCTCCTCGGCGGGCAAGAAACCGCGGCTGACGATCTGCGGCTCTCCCTCGCTATTTCCGGTGTGCTTGTTGATGGCCAGGATCGGCAGCACGAAGCCGTCTTCGGCCAGGTGCCGGCGGTCCCGGATCACCAGGTCCTCCACCACCTCGTCCAGCGATCCGCTGTCGATGCACTGGCGGCCGACGTTCACCCGCTCGCCTTTGCGCGCGCCGCGGGCGTCGATCTCCAGCGTTTCGCCGGTTTCCAGCACGAAGGTCTCCTCCAGTCCCGCGCTCCGCAGGTGTTCGGCCAAAGCGGCGTGTTTGGCTAATTGCCGGTACTCGCCGTGGATCGGAACGAAGTAGCGGGGCCGGATCAAGTTCAGCACCAGCTTCAGCTCCTCGGCGCTGGCGTGCCCGGAGACGTGAACCGGCGGGTTCATGCTGCCGTAGATCACCTCCGCCCCGCGCCGCGCCAGGTGGTTGATCATGCGGTAGATGGCGCGCTCGTTGCCGGGGATGATGCGGGAACTCAGCACCACGGTATCGCCGGGCTCAATCGACAGGTGCTTGTGATCGTCCACCGCCACCCGCGACAACGCCGACATCGGCTCGCCCTGCGTGCCGCTAATCAACACCAGGACCTTGTCGCGGGGCATGCTCATGACATCCTGGGGGCGCAGCAGGATCCGGTCCGGGATCCGCAACAGCCCCAGCGAATGCGCGATCTCGGTGACGCTGATCATGCTCCGGCCCAAGAAACACACCTTGCGTCCGAATTCTTCGGCCAGGTCGATCAGCTGCTGGAGCCGGTGCACGGAGGAACTGAAGCAGGAGACGACCACGCGCGCCGTGGCCCGGTTGAGAATATCTTCCAAGCGCGGGCGCACGGCCCGTTCGCTTTCGGTGTAACCCGGGCGGTCCACGTTGGTCGAATCCGACAGCAGCAGGAGCACCCCCCTCTGCCCGTATTCGGCCAGAGTGTGGAGATCGAATAAGAGGTTGTCGGTGGGGGTGGGGTCGACTTTGAAGTCGCCAGTATGGACCACTGTTCTGAGCGGAGTCTGGATGGCCAGGGCCACGGCGCTCACGATGGAATGGGTAACGTGGATGAAGCGCACCTGGAACGGCCCCAGCTCGATGGTCTCCCCCGGCCGCACGACGTTCAGATTGGCTTGCTCTTTCAGCTCGTGTTCTTCCAGCCGCCGTCCGGCCAAGGCCAGCGTGAATTCGGTTCCGTAAACGGGAAGATCCAGCTCCGACAGCAAGAAGGGCGTCGCGCCAATATGGTCCTCGTGGCCGTGGGTTAGAATCAGGGCCCGCACGTGCTCGCGGTTCTCTTCGAGGTACGAAAAGTCCGGGATGACGGTATCGACTCCGGGCAGCTCGTCCTCGGGAAACATCATGCCCGCGTCGATGACCAAAATGTCATCACCGTAGCGCAGTGCGAGACAGTTCATGCCGAACTCGCCCAAACCCCCGAGCGGAATCACTTGCAACTTGCTGTTGTCCATGGAACCTCTCAGGTTAGCAACCCTAAGAAGGGGACGCAAAAACAGACGAAGCGGGTAATGTTCGGCCGGGCGGAAACGGCGGACAGTGAGGGGTGCGGCGCGGCCTTCGGGACCTGCAAATAAACGGGGAATACAGGTTTCCGAGCGCCAACCGGAGGAAAGGGAAACAGGCGGGGCCGCAAAGCTTTGCGGCCCCGAAATGGAGGACGGTAGCGGTAGCGCAGCCGGCCGGGCGGAGCTTACTGCTGCGTCGGAGCCGTCGCGCCGGACTGAGCCGCGTTCGCGGCCCGCCATCCGCGTCCCCGGCCTCGACCGCCGCCAAAGCCCTGTCCAACCGGCCTTCCGGTGATGTCGCAGATGCCGTCTTTGTCCTTGTCGTTCCAGGCGTAGGGCGCTCCGCCCCGGCCCCGGCCTAACAGCGGCGTAGCAGCGTCTTCAGGCTTTTGAGCGCGCCATACGGCCCGCCAGCCCTGTCCGACCGGCCTCCCGGTGATGTCGCAGATGCCGTCTTTGTCCTTGTCGTTCCAGGCGTAAGGCGCTCCGCCCCGGCCCCGGCCCAACAAGGGCTGATTCGGGTCGGCGGTCTGCGCCGCCAGCCCGGCCGCCGCCAGCCCGGCCGCCGCCAGCCCGGCCGCCGCCAGAAGCAGGCCCAATCCCAAAAGTTTGTTTTTCATAGCCTTCGATCCTCCTGCCCTCTCTCTTGCAGTTCCCGATCCAACCGCCTTTACTCTGTGTTTCCAATCAACTAGCTATGCCGACTGGCCCTGCGCCCCGCACGGTTTGCAGAGCTGAGACCTCAGAGGCGCAAATGATGCATACTCCAAAGTCGGCTATACTGAAATCCAATCGGAGGTGTCATGCAGCCGCACGGGACGCCGCGGGCTTCCCGCAGGGCTGCTCCACCACGGGGCCGGGGCTTCGCCTCACGAACCCGTCCCGGCAGGAGATCTGAGACATGTGGGTTGCCGTCATCATCATCATTGCTGTCATTGCCGTAGCCGTCTATGAGTATCGACTGCGCAAGCCCGACCAGCTCGTCCTCTATGAACGTGCCGGCGCCATTCACCTGCGCACGGGCGCCTTCTATCCGCGCCACTTCAGCCTGGCCATCCCGAGCTCGACCTATCCGATTGAGCTATCGCTCGATGGCATCGCCAAGGGCGGCCTTCAGATCAAGACCAGCCTGGTGGCGGCCGTGGCCCCCTGCCGGGACCATCTGGCCGCTCTGGTGCGCGTCGGAGGATGGCGGACGGATGCCGTGGTCAAGGCAGCCAAGGAGTTCGAAACCGTCATCCAGGCGGCCGTCAAGGAGTATACCGAGAGCCGGGCGATTGAGGAGCTCTCTTCGGAGTCGCTGACTTCGCATCTGATGGAGAAACTCGGGTCCGCCGCGCTCAAGTTCGGCTTGGAAGTGGTGACGCTGGCGGTTCAGTCGATCGACGCCGCCGATCCCTCCATTGCCGAGGCGCTGCGCCAGCGCGAATCGGCCCGCATCCTGGAGCAGACCGAACTCCTCCAACAGAAGGCTCGTGCGGCGGCCGCCCGGGCCCGCCTGGAAGCCGAGCAGCAGATCGCCCAATCCGAACACGAACTGGAATTGCGCAAGCTGCAACTCAAGGAGGAGGAACTGGCGCGCGAGGCGGCGCTGGCCCAGAAGCGCACCGAGGATGAGTTGAAGCGCAGCCGCATGCGGCTGGCCTACGAGCAAGAGGAGATGGCCTTGCTCAAGAGCAACCCAGAGCTGTTGCTGCTCAGCCCGCAGGCCGCCCGGCTGGCCGAAGCAAGTCAGGGTCTCAAAAACGCCCGTACCATTGTCTCGCTGTGGCCCTCCGACGCGGAGCTGGGGTCTTCCCTGGCCCGAATGTTCCAAAGGCTTCTGGATTTGGCGCTGGAAGCCGGACGCAAACAGATCAAAGCCGACGGGCAAGGCGATGGCGCCTGACCGGCGGCCGTGGACCCCTAAGAGCGGGCCCGCCTAAGCTTTCGACATGAGTGAAACCTCGACTCTTTCTTATCCGAGAGCGGACGGGGCCGTTGCCGCAGACCAGCCGGCGGCCGGCCTGTTCGCGCTGCGGCCGGTGCGCGGCGCGGCCGTCTCGGAAATCAGCGAGGCCACGGCCGCCTCGCCGGTCCCTCCAGAAGAGCGAGTCAATTTTCACATCGGAAACCCGGTTCAGGACCCGCGCCTGCTGGAGCTGTATGCGCGCATCGCGTTGCGGCTCGACGCCTCGCGCCGGAACTCAGGAAAGGATCTTGCCGCTGCCTTGTGCGAAGAGCTGGGCGCCTCCGGCGAGGAGCGGCCGAAGATCGAATTCCTTCTCGATTTGATTTACAAGAGCGCGCCGTACCTGCCCCGGGGCGGTTTTCTCAAACACAAGCCACCCGAGCTGATCCGGCGGTTCCAGGAATGGCTGACGAGCCAACCCGAGCCTCTCAGCTACGATTTGGGCGAGAGCACGGGATTCCGGGAAGTGATTCTGGCCACGGGTGGAATCGCCGAATCGTTGCGCGTGTTCTTCCACGCGCTCAACGGCCGCTTGCTGCATGGGCCCGCGGTGGTTTTCAGCCACGAATTCCCCGTCGCCCCGCACCTCCGCCGCTTCGAATCGCTCATCTTGAAGACACTGCCTTCGCAGGAAGGTCCGGCCCTGGCCGAGCTGGAACGGTTCCTCCGAAACAACACGGATCTCCCGTGTTTTTTGCTGCTGGGCCGCATTCTTTCCGAGGAGTCGCGGCGCACGCTGCGGCGCCTGAGCCGGGACTTCGCCCTGTTTCTGATCGAGGTCAACAACGCGCCCAACCACGCCTCGCTGGCCCGCGAGGCTCGGATGATGAACCGCACCCTGCGCTTGCTGACGCCGGCCATCTTTTCGCCGCGGCTGGCCGGGCTGCCGGTGGTGTTCATCGCGGGCTACCACGAGTTCACGGCCATCATCGAGACCGCGCACTTCCAGCTCAAGGGGACCCCCTCGGCGGCCGAGGTTGAGCTGCTGACCTACCTGTTGAAACGCCCCTTGCCGGAGCCCGCCGGAGAGCGGAACGAGCAAGGCCCGCTGTATGCTGAGCCGGAACCGGTTCTGCCTCCCGTGGTGGCTCTGGCTTCGGATGCCGCCACCCGGGTGGGCAAGCGGGTGAACCGCTTGGCCACGGCCAAGTTGACTCAGGCTGAGCGGCTGGTGAACGCCGCCGTGGAGCGCGCCGCCTCCCGTCTCGAACGGCTGTCTGAGCCGGCGGCCACGCCCGCTCTGGCGCAGACGGATCCGCTCGAAGGGCTCCGCTTCGAAGAAATCGTCGACGCGCTGCCCGAGTGCGCGCCGGCGCTGCTGGAAGCCTTCAAGAACTCCTTCCTCCGCCATCATCCGGAGTACGCGCCCGAGGCCGCCGTGGTGGTCAGCGGCTCGGCGCGCACCGCGCTCAGCCTGCTCGGGTTTCACTGCGGCATCGAAGAGGTGGTGATCCCGGACCTGAGCTGGACCTATGAGCATTGTTTTCCCCGGGTGACTCCCATCCCTCTCACCTCCGAATTCCAGCTCGACGTAAGCGCCATCCTCAAGGCGGTCGAAGAGCGCGTGCAGCAAGATCCGGCCTGGCGCGACCGCGGCGCGGTCGTGATCAATAACCCGCACAACGCCACCGGCCAGGTTTTCGAGGAAGAGTCCTTGCGCCGGCTCTTGCAGGGCGCACTGGAGCTCGGCGTCTACGTCATCGACGATCTCTCCTATCAGAACGTCGCTCCCGCGCCGGAGCTTCGCGGACCCAAGACGCTGCGCCAACTAGCGGCGGAGCTGAACCGGCTGGGCTACATTTCAGAGGAACAGGCGAAGCGGGTGATCACGGTTCACTCCCTCTCGAAGACCGACTGCCTGGCCGGCGCGCGGCTGGCCGTGGCCGAAATCCGCGACGTCGTCTTGCGGCAGCGCTTCCGGCAGGTCAATGACACGATCGTGCCCAACGTAGGCGCTCTGCTGGCCGGTTATCTTTTCTACCGCGCGAGCGCTCAGCAAATCAACTCCTACTGGCGCCTGCGCAACGTCCTGATGGATGAGCGCATGTCGGCGATTGAACGCGCCGTCGCGAACTTGCCGCCCGAGCGCAATCCCTTCGGCATCACCGTCGTCCGCCCCGCCGGCAGCATGTATCCCCGGCTGACCTTGAGCCGGCTGCCGGCCGGCATCTCGCTGGACTGGATCGCTTCGGGCCTGGCGGTGCAAGGCATCGGACTGGTGCCGCTTTCGACCTTCGCACACACCGAGGAAGGCGTAGAAGCGGGCCGGCGTTCTTTCCGGTTGACGCTGGGCGGCGCCGACGACGCCGCGCGGCTGCTTACCAAAACGCGGCGGGTGTTGATTGATTTGAATCGCATCATCGCCGAGGAGGAAGCGCGTTATAACCGCCATACTCTGCGGCTTACCCCTCCGGCGCCCCGCATTTCGCTGGCCCTGGCTGAGTCGCTGCGCCGGTGGCGCGCTTTCGCGCAGCGGGCCGCCGAGGAGTGCCGCCGTCAAACGGCCGCCGAGCTGCGGAAGCTGGACTCCGCGCCCTCGTGGCGCGTCCCAGACGGAGCCCTGGAACAATTCCTGGCCGAGCGGCTGGCGATCTTCGAGACACGCTGTCAAGACCGTTTGGAACTCAACGCGGCCCGGCTTGCGCTGGCGGAGGCGGACGGCGGCGCGCGGCTGGAAGCGCTTCTGGAGCCCGAGTTTTCCCCGGACAACCTCCGGCGCCGCCAGGAGATGTTCCGCGGCCGCCTGTACGACCGCACCGTCCACCCCACCCAGATGTATTCCATTCAGGCGGAGAAGATCTGGGAACAGGCCATCGACGCGCTCTCCGCCGGCCGCCCGCTGGAACCCTGGCTAGAGCCTCTGGGGCGTGAGTTGGCCCGCGAATTCCTCGGCCTGAACGTAGCCATCGACTCGCGGGCCGAGGGCAACGAACTGCTGCTGGACCTGGAGGCGCTGATCGCCGCCGAAGACGTCTTCCGCTTTGCCTCCAACAAATCCTGGCAGACCTTCCTTTCCTACTGGGGCGATTGGGACGGCAGCAACCGCCCCTCGGGCCAGGGACATCACCTCGTGGCCACCGTGCTGATGGAAAACGTGGCGCGCATGGGGCGTCTGCTTTCCCAGTTGGCCGGCTCCGGCGAACGCTTGCGCGCCGAGCCGCGCCTGATGGAAGAGGTGCGCCGTCTTCCGGCGAACAACCGCCGCTTCCGCGAACTGCTTGACGAGATCAATTCGCTCACCCACCAGCTCGAACGGCGCTACCGGGGCTTGCTGCCGTTTGCCGTCGAAGCCGGCCCGCTGCGGCGCCTAGGCATGAAGCTGCATCTGGCGCGTGACCCGGTAATCCGGCTCTATGAGCACAACGACCGGCTGGAGAGACGCATGCTCGAGCTCCGCCGCAAGCGCCGCGAAACTCTTCTGTATTACTTCGAGCTGAACCAGTCGCTGCGGCAATGCCTGCGCGAAAACCTGCCCACCCTCCGCCGCCTGAGCCGCGAGCGTTCCATCGCGCTTGCCGCCGCGGGATTCCGTGACCTGCTCCACCGGTTCGTCCTCACCCCCCGCATCCACCAGAACATGGTGACCTCGCCCGACCCGTTCGCGGTGGACACCACGGTGCACAACATCCTCGAGCTGAACGAGCTTGGGGGACGCTGCGGCAGCCCCGGCCTCGTGATCGCCTTGCAGGTCAGCATGTCCACCGAAGCCGAGGCTCTGATTTCGCTGGACCGCAAACTGCGCGCGCGCCGCGAGGCGGTACTGCGGTCCGCTCCGGCCGAGCTCCCGATCGTTTCCACCGTGCCGCTGTTTGAAGACGTGGAGGTGGTGCGCAAGATCCGCGCCTACCTGGACAAGATCTGGGAGTACGCCATCCAGAGCCGCACCCTGAGCCAGAGCCCCGAGCAGCGGCTTTCGGAGATGATCTGCGAGATCTTCATCGCGGGTTCCGACCTCAGCCAGCAGATTGGACAGACGGCGGGCCGGGCCGAGTTCCGCAAGGCGAAATACGAGATCATCCGCTGGCTGGCCGAGCGCGGCCTGGTGGGCCAGGTGCGCATCAAAATGGGCAACGGTGAGCCGATGCAGCGCCAGGGCGGTTATTACAACCCGGTCTCGGGCTTGCCCGCCTTCCAGCTCACTCCCGCCGGAGAGAAGATTCTGGAGCGCTGTCTGGATCCCGCCGCCAAGCGCAGCGCGCGCTACGCCGCCACGCCGTTGATGGGGCTTCTGGCCAGCGGCGACCTGGTCACGTTCCAAAGTAACCTCTCCGAACGCCTGCGCACCATGGGCGCGCCGGAACTGGCCCGCCTGCTCTATCACGTCTCGAAGGCACAGGCTTTCCATTTGCGCGAACTGCGGCGGGCCGCCGAACCGCTCACCGAGACGCGGCTCCAATTCACCCAGCGCGGCTTGCAAGACCTCAAGCGCCTGACGCTGGGATTCCAGGACGAGCTGTTCGACGAGTTCGTCCGTCTGGCCACCGAAAACTTCCGGTGGATCCTTTACGGGCGTGAAGAGGACGTGGCCGGCATCTACGCGATCTCTTACTTCGTCGCGCGCACTCTGCCGCCGCTTCGCGACCGGCCTACGGTCCGTCCCGCTCCGGGGCCTGCGGCCGCCCGGGGGCAGATGATCCTGGAGCGCATCGCAGCCACCATTCCTTTCGCGCGCCACGGCAGCTCGCTGCGCGCCATCGCTCACAACCAGGCCCAGACCATGCTGCTCGGCGTGAACCAGCTCACCACGGGGCTGTTCCGCGCCCTGAAGTCCTTCGCCCGGACGCACGGCGGGGGCGGCGATGCGGAGAGCGTGCTGGCCGCGCGGGTCCTGCCCCAATTGCCCGCTTACGAGATTTTGCAATCCCTGCGGCTCTATCAGGACGTGGCTTTGGAATGGCTCTGGAAGCTGGAGCGGGCTTTCCCGGCCGGCAATTCCGCCTTCACCGCCTTGCGCGAGGATGTGGATTCGTTGAGCCTCGCCGTGCCGCTGTTCCAGAAAGAGCTGGTGCGCCGCCACGGGCTTCAGGTGGACGCTTTCTTCGAAGGCGCCCGCTTCGTGCCCCGCCTGTTGCCCGCCCTGCGTCCGGACCTGGCCGTGCTTCTCCAGCCGGACTTGTTCAACACCAGCGCCGAAAAGCTGCTCGAGCTGGCCGGAAGCGCCTCCACCCCAGCGTGGCGGGCCGAAGTAACCCGACTCCTCCGCCTGCCGGAGCAGATCCGCGCCTGGCGCACCCGGGCCTGGGATCTGCTCTATGAGCCGGTCTTCTCGCGCGTCTCCATGTTCGTCGAGCTGGCCGCGGCACTGTATTCGGTGGCCCAGCGGAGTCCGAACGGCGAGCCGCATGCCGCTAAGCGTTCCCAAGCCCTGCGTCAGGTTGCCCCTCTGCTTCGCGGCGCTTCCGAGGATTCGCTTCAGCAATTCCTGGTGGCGGCGCTCGAGTACCTGTCCACGCTGCCCCGCGGCTCGGTCGAGCTCCCCACCAACGTCATCCGCGCAGTCAAAGAAGCCGAGCGGCTGGTCCGCATGGAGGAGCAAGCCCTGCCCCCGCGCCAGCAGGACCAGTTGCGCTTCTGCCTGTTGCAGATCGCCCGCGCGGCGGGCGAAAACGGGTGAGCGAATGCTGCGGCCGGCTCCGCGGCGCGGTCGAGGCTTCAGCGTCTACAGTTTCGGCAGCCGGCGCAACAGCGGCAGCGTGTCGCCTCCGGTGGGAAGGCGTACCGAATGGACCGGCTTGCCCTGTTCGTTGAGCGCGCCGATATAGCGCGCAGTCTCCCGGTCCGTACCCATTAGGATCACGGTGATGCCTTTGTCTTTGTAGTGCATCAGCCGGTACTGCATCTCGCCCGCCGATTCCCGCCAGCGGTCTTCGGTCGGGGGCCCCAGCCGCCGCACCACGGCATAGTAGTCGTCCTCGCCGGTCAGCGCCAGTTCATACTGCTCGATCCCCTTGAATTTCACCGGCCGCAGCGTGATGCCCACCATCACCAGCAGCACCAGCAGCCCTCCGGCGACCACCAGCGCCACCAAGCGGCCCACCTTCATCTCGGGTTCGGATTTCAGCCGCTCCAGGAAGGTCGGCGGACGGACCTCCGCCCCCTGCCCTGCGGTGGCCGGACGGCTGGGCGCCGGGCCTTGGGGCATCTTCAGCACGCGTCGCTCATGCGGCCACACCGCCCCGGCCTTGAACTCCAGAGGCTTGGTCAGCCCCACAATGGTGATCGGATCTTCCACCGCGGCCACCTCGCCGATGTAGCGCCGCGGAATCCAAATCTCCTCCCCCGTCCGGCAATTCCTCACCAGCACCTCGGACCACTTCGACTCACGCAGCACCCATTCGTTAAGCGGGATATTGGCGAAGGCAGCAAAGCTGTCTCTAATAAACATCTACGAGCCCACCAC
>JAIMAR010000063.1 GCA_023511855.1 Bryobacteraceae bacterium | reverse complement strand
CGTTAGAGTGGCGTTTGATTAGGCGGTACTTGCAGTAGTTCAAGAACAAAAACCAACCCACTCGAAAGAGTGGGTTTTTCATTTTTGGCGCATCAGGAGGGAGGCAGGACCATATGATCATCTCGATGAAACCTCACGCCACCAAGGAGCAGATTGATCGCGTCCGGGAGCGCATCGAGCAATTTGGCTACCGCGTGCACTCCATCCAGGGCGACGAAAGGGTCGTCATTGGAGCGGTGGGAGTGGGGGACGTGACCGCGTGCCTGGAGCAACTGGAGGCGATGCCGGGAGTGGAGAGCGCCGTGCGGATCTCGGCGCCCTATAAGTTTGTGAGCCGGGAGTTCCGGCAGACCCGCACGCGGATCCGGGTCAACGGAGCGGAGATTGGCGGAGACGAGTTCATCGTGATCGCCGGCCCCTGCTCGGTGGAAAGCGAGGAGCAAATCCTGCGGACCGCCGAAGCGGTGGCGCGCGCCGGGGCCAAGATGCTGCGCGGCGGCGCTTACAAACCGCGCACGTCGCCCTACGAGTTTCAGGGCATGGAGGAAGCCGGGCTGAAGCTTCTGCGTAAAGCAAAGCAAGCCACTGGCCTGGCGATCGTAACCGAGGTCATGAGCGAGAGCGACGTCGACTTGGTCGCCGAACATGCCGACATCTTGCAAATCGGCGCCCGCAACATGCAGAACTTCTCTCTGTTGAAAGCCCTGGGACGCACCACCCGGCCCGTGCTTCTCAAACGCGGCATGAGTTCCACCATCCGGGAGCTTCTGATGTCGGCCGAGTATATCGTCGCCCATGGCAACCCGCACGTGGTCTTGTGCGAGCGCGGTATCCGCACCTTCGAGACGGCCACGCGCAACACCTGCGATTTGTCGGCCGTGGCCGTGCTGAACGAGCTGACCCATCTGCCGGTGCTGGTGGATCCGAGCCACGCCGCCGGCCGGCGTTCCTTGGTGCCGCCGCTGGCCCGGGCCGCGGCCGCAATCGGCGCCGACGGGCTTTTGGTGGAGGTTCATCCCGCCCCGGAGAACGCCATCAGCGATGGAGCCCAGTCGCTGGCGATTCCCGAATTCGAGCGAATGATGCGCGACTTGGTGCCCTACCTTCGGTTGTGGAGGGAAACCCGGGCCGCGGCGGGCGACGCGACGATGTAAGCTACAAGTTGTGAAGCTGCGTTTGCGCCCCTGGGTGGTTGTGACGCTGGTGCTGGGGCTGTGCGCCGGCCTGGTGTTCGCGGTCGGCCTGTGGCGTTCCCGCGCAGGCATCGCTCCGGCGCGGTTGGCCGAGTATCTACCCGTGACCCCTGGGCTGACCCTGGGCATCGACGTCGCGGCGCTGCGCGCCGGCGGGATTCTGGAAGCTCTGGCAGGATCGGGGATCGCCGAGGAACGCGAGTACCAGGATTTTGTCCGCGACAGCGGCTTCAATTGGGAGCAAGATCTGGATTATGTGCTGGCCCGGTTCACGCCCCGGGAGAAATATTTCCTGCTCAAAGGACGCTTTGACTGGAGCACGCTCCGGACCTACGCGCAAAAGCAGGGCGGCATCTGCCGGAACGCCTTTTGTGAGATGGAGGGCAGCACGCCCGAGCGCCTGATTTCTTTCTTCCCTTTGCGGGTGGACGTGATGGCCTTGGCCGTGGGGCCGGAGCGCGGCCTGGCTTGGTCCCTAGCCGAGCGGGCGAGCTCTCACGCAGAGGTGGTCCCCTCCTCACCGGTGTGGTTGCGCTTCCGCCCGGAGGCCCTCGATTCCGCTGCGCTGGCGGCGCCGTTGAAGCAGTTGCTGGCGCTGGCCGAGGGGACTGAGCAAGTCCAACTGGAGCTGGCGCCTGGCGCCGGCGGCTTCCGAATGCTGCTCGAAGTCGATTCCCCAGCCGACACCGCCGCCGCCCAACTGGCCGCGCGGCTCCAGGCCACCGTGCGCTTGCTCGGCGGCATCGATGCAGCCCTGGATCAGCGATCCGGCGAGCCAAGCTTGACCCAGGTCTTGGCGCGGGGAGTATTCGAAGCACGCGGAACCAAAGTGCTCGGCTATTGGCCCATCGAGCGGTCCTTTGTAGAGGGTATACTGGGATTTTCCCGATAGGACACAATGGGGCAAACGAAACCTGCTGGCGTGCTCTGCGCCGGAAATATCGTGTTCGATATGCTCGTGCACCCGGTCGATCAACTGCGCTGGGGCGCCACCACCTGGGTGGAAACCATCGGACAAAGCATGGGCGGCAACGGCGCCAATACCTCCTACACCTTGGCCTGCCTCGGAATCCCAGTGCGCCTGCGGGCTGTGGTCGGGGACGACACCTTCGGCGAGGAACTCTTGAGCGGCCTGCGGGCCGCGGGCGTCGATACCCATGCCGTGGAGCGCATGCGCGGCGCAACGCCTACGACGATCGCCCTGGTCAAGTCCGACGGCAGCCGCCTGTTTCTGCACAAGCCCGGGGTGAGTCTGTACGCCTTGGCCGAACCGCTGGAATTTACCCCTTTGCTGCTGCACGGGGTGACTCACTTCCACGTGGCCAACCCTTTCTCAATGCCGGCCTTCCGCAAACACCTGGCGGAGACCTTGCGCCGGGCCAAGCAAGCCGGCCTGCAAACCTCGCTCGATGCTGCCTGGGATTCCCAGGGCCGCTGGCTCCAGGATCTCGGACCTTGCCTGCCTGACGTTGGAACCCTCTTTGTGAACGAAGAAGAAGCCCACCTGCTGTCGGGGGTGGAGGGTGCGCTGGAGGCGGCCAGGACTCTTCGCCGCTTTGGCGCCGGAACCGTGGTGGTAAAGCTGGGCGCTCGCGGTTGTTTGGTTGTCTCCGCCACAGAGGAGTTCCAGGTCCCTGCGTTCGAGGTCGAGGTTCTGGACACGACCGGTGCAGGAGACTGCTTCGCCGGCGGTTTCCTCGCCGCACTCCAGCGCGGGCTGAGCCTCCGGGAAGCCGCCCGAATCGCCAACGCTGCCGGTGCATTATCGGTTCGGCGGGTGGGTGCAGTGGGCGGATTGCTCGGCTGGGATGACATGCAAGATTGGATGCGCAGCGCCAAACTACGCGCCACCGCCACCTGAGCCCGTCTCGCTCCCTTAGGTACCGCGGGCCCCTGGTTTCCTTTAAGAGCGTCTCTACGCAGCCACCTCCGCTCCGTCGAGCTGCTCACCAGATGAAGGTCCAGGCTAGCACGTGGGGCAGGCCTCCAGGCCTGCGGCCGGCATTTGTGCCCGCATCGGCTCCCTCTACCCGCTTCCCCTTACTTGCTGTTGTGCGCCTCCGCTCGTGAGCTGCTCCTCACATATCGTGCCAAGAGACGCCACGGAACCGTAGTGCCTCCTGGTACCGTCCTGAACCCGCCGCGCCTTCTCCCCTCGGACCACCCGCTACCCAATCGAAGTCCTGTCACCTTCTTCCCGGTTCCGCAACTTGCAGACCCTAAGCATCTTAGATCTGTTGTCCGCCTCCAGTACCAGAACCGTACGCCTTGAGTACCAGTAGGCATGATCCTATCAGAACTTAGGTATTAAACCTACTAAAATTCAGATTCTAGGTTAATGGTTCTGGAACAAACGGGTCAAGCCCCAGCCACCAGGCTGCCTGGCCCGGTCCTCCGGAAGCTAGTGCCTATTTCTCATTGACTTGAAAGGAGATACACGATGTCCAGCTTGCTCGAAAACAAATGGTTCTTCGCGAGCGTCTGCGGTCTGTTCCTGCTTGCGATGGGGGTTTGTCTGTTCACCGGGGGACCGCTACCCAGTTTTGGGTTGAGCATCCTCCCAGGCGTGGTATCATACGAGCTAGCGCAGAGCCCCTTCCCGCCGCCGAACCCCTGGCCCAAAGATGGCGTCCAGGTAGCGCAGAGCCCCTTCCCGCCGCCGAACCCTTGGCCGAAGGATGGCGTTCAGGTAGCCCAGAGCCCCTTCCCGCCGCCCAACCCTTGGCCCAAAGACGGCGTCCAGGTGGCGCAAAGCCCCTTCCCGCCGCCGAACCCCTGGCCCAAAGACGGCGTCCAGGTAGCGCAGAGCCCCTTCCCGCCGCCCAACCCTTGGCCGAAGGATGGTGTCTTTGCGTCATAGCGCCGTGTTTCGGAGGGCTGCCGCCACAAAAGGAAGTCGCAACAAACCCTTCCAAGAAGGCCGCCTCAGGGCGTGACATGCCGCTTCGGGTCGGATAGACTAACGAAGCGGCATGTTCTATTTCTGGCTGGTGACAGGCGGGATAGGCATATCTCTTCAGGCACTGCTGCTCAGCAGGATGATGCGGCGGCGGGCTTACAGAGATTACCCGTTCCTGTTCGCCTACGGATGCGTGCTGTTGGTGACGACCTCCCTCGAAGCGGATGCCTTCCTCTTTAATCGCCCGCGGATTGGTGTGGCCTCGTCCTTCTATTGGGTCGCCGATGCTCTCCGCCAAGCGCTGCTCTATTTGGTGGTTACCGGATTGTGGAGCCGTACCGAGGCAAATCGAAAGAGGTCCGCAAAGGCGCGCGCGGTTTTTGTAGCTGGTTCAGCCTTGTATGTCGGACTGTCCTTCTACTTCACCTACGACAGATCATTCAGTTATTGGATGACCCAGTTCAGCAGAAACCTCGGCTTCCTTGCCGTGATCCTGAACCTGGTGCTGTGGGCGGCGCTCATGACGCGTAAGGCAGAAGACAAGATCCCACTGATGATCAGCGGGGGCATGGGAATCCAGATGGCAGGCAAGGCCTTGGGGCATTCTCTGCGGCAGATGTCGCCGGCCCTCGTGACTCTCGGGGATCTAATCCTTGTGTTCAGCCATCTGTTGTGTCTTTGGTTCTGGTGGCAGGCCTTCGGCAGGTATCCGCCGGCGGCTGCGTGAAGCCGCGTGGCAGGCGCCACCTCCGCGGCGCCGGATTAGATGCCCTTGATCACAATGCCCAGTTCCCGCAATTGAGATGCGGGCACAGGAGACGGGGCATCGCACATCAGGTCGGTCCCGCGGGCGGTCTTCGGGAAGGGGATGACATCCCGAATGGAGTTCTCCCCGGCCAGGATCATCACCAGCCGGTCCAGCCCCAGCGCGATGCCGCCGTGGGGCGGAGCTCCGTATTCCAGCGCCGTCAGCAGGAAGCCGAACCGCCGCCGGGCCTCCTCCTCGCTGAACCCAAGCGCGGCAAAGACCTTGGACTGCACGTCGCGCCTGTGTATACGAATCGAGCCCGAGCCCAGCTCCACGCCGTTCAGCACCAGGTCGTAAGACTTGGCGCGGCAGGAGGCCGGGTCCGACGTCAACTTGTCCAGGTCATCGTCATGCACCGAAGTGAACGGGTGGTGTGCCGCATCCCAGCGCTGCTCATCTTCGTTCCATTCGAACATCGGGAAGTCCACAACCCACAAAAATTGAAAATTCCGCGGGTCCAGCAGCTTGTGCCGGTCGTTGTATCTCTGAGCGGCGTACAAGCGCAACTGCCCGCATGCCGTCAGCACGGCTTCCTCCGGCCTGTGGCCCTTAATAGGCGAGGGCCGGCCCGCCAGCAGCAGCAGGTCCTCGGGACCGGCGCCCGTCCGCTCCCGCACGGCAGTCATCGCTTCGGGGAAATCGCGCTCCAGCCGCTTGACGTCATCATAGACGCGCAGCCCGCGCTCTTCGCCGAAGGCCTTCAGTTCGTCGCGCTCTTTGCGGCTCAATGCGCCCGTGGATGGAATGCGGATGGCCACCAGCGGCAGTCCTTCGGCGGTCAATCCCGCGCCGCCGAACAGGTCTTCGACCGTGTGGAACGGCGGAATCCGGCAATCGGGCTTGTCACTGCCATAGGAGCGCATCGCCTGCTGGTAGGTCAACCGCGGAAAGGGGATCTGGACGCTGTAGCCCGCCACCGCCGCAACGCGCTGGACCAAAGGTTCGACCACCTCAAAGATGCTCTCTTGCTGGGGAAACGACATCTCCAGATCGATTTGAGTGAACTCCGGCTGCCGGTCGGCCCTCAAGTCCTCGTCGCGGAAGCAGCGCACGATCTGGAAGTACTTCTCGAAGCCGCTAATCATCAACAACTGCTTGAACAACTGCGGCGATTGAGGCAGCGCATAGAACGACCCGCGCTGCACCCGGCTGGGAACCAGAAAGTCCCGGGCCCCCTCCGGCGTCGACCGCGTCAGAAAGGGAGTCTCGATCTCCAGGAACCCCATGCGGGTGAGCGTCTCGCGAGCCGCGAACGTAATCTGGGAGCGTAGGATAATGTTGCGCTGCATGTGAGGCCGCCGCAAATCCACATAGCGGTACTTCAGCCGCACATCCTCACTCACGTCCACGTTCTCCTCCATGGGAAACGGAGGCGTCAAAGACTCGTTGAGGATCCAGATCCGGCTGCACACCACCTCGATCCCGCCCGTCGGAAGGTTCGGATTTACCGTTTCGGGGGAGCGCAGCGTCACCGTGCCTTCCACTGCGATCACGTACTCGGGACGCAGACGTTCAGCCCTGCCGTGAACTTCGGGCGCGGCGTCTTCGCGAAACACGAGCTGAACGATGCCCGTCCGGTCCCGCAGGTGTATGAAAATGATCCCGCCCAAATCATGACGCCGGTGGACCCAGCCCATCAATACGGCCCGGCGGCCGGCGTCTCCCGCCCCGAGCTCTCCGCACATATGGGTGCGCTTCAGGTCCCCGAGAAAATCCAGAGGCGCTTCACTCTGCATGTTCAAACCGTTTCGACTCCAACTCTTGAATTAGCTGTTCTTTCGGCACGGCCTGCTGCCGCCCGGTGAGCATGTCCTTCAGTTGAACGCCGCCCGAGGCCAACTCATCCTCGCCGACAATCACCGCAAACCGCGCCCCTTGCTTATTGGCGAGTTCCAGCGAACGCTTCAATCTCCCCTCCAGGCCCACCTCCACCGAAAACCCGCTCTTCCGCAACTGGCGCGCCAGCCGCATCGCCTCGCGCGAGGCGGCTTCTCCCATGGAGGCCACGTAGACGTCCAGCGGCGGCGCCCAAGCAGCGCGGCCGCTTTCCTCCAGCGTCAGCACCAGCCGGTCCTCGCCGATCGAAAAACCGATGCCCGGCGCCCGCACCTTCGATCCCAGCATCTCGGCCAAGCCGTCATAGCGTCCTCCGCCCAGCACCGAATTCTGCGCGCCCAGCGCACCGTGGGTGATCTCATATGTGGTCCGGGTGTAATAGTCGAGTCCTCGCACCAGCCGCGGACGCACTTCGAAGGAGATCTCGGCCTCCCTCAGCCCCCCCTGAACCGTGGAGAAGTGTTGCTGGCACTCCGCACAGAGGTGATCCACAATGGCCGGCAAACTCTCGATGACCGGCTGGTCGGCCTCCACCTTGCAGTCCAGCACGCGCAGAGGATTCGTGAAGGCCCGGCGCTGACAATCCGGGCACAACTGCGGCGCGGCCGTCTTCAAAGCTTCCTTCAAGAGCTCAACGTATGCCGGCCGGCAGCGCGGGCAGCCTACCGAATTGAGCAGCAGCGAAAAACCCTCCAGACCGGCGGCTTGCAAAATGGCCACCGATAGCTCGATCACCTCGATATCCACCAGCGGCGATTCCGAGCCGATCGCTTCGGCCCCGATCTGGTAAAACTGCCGGTATCGTCCTTTCTGCGGCCGCTCCCGCCGGAACATGGGGCCCATATAATAGAGCTTCGCCAGCCCGGGCCGCTGATCCAACCGGTGCTCCAGATAGGCCCGCAGCACCGACGCCGTGCATTCCGGACGCAGGGTGAGCGAGGAACCGTCCCGGTCCTCGAATGTGTACATTTCTTTGCTCACGATATCCGTCTCAGCCCCCACCCCGCGGGCGAACAGCGCCGTTTCCTCCAGAATGGGTGTGCGGATCTCGTGATAGTTGTACACACGGAACAGCCGCCGGGCCGTCTCTTCCAGGCGGTTCCAGACGCCGCTCGACGGGGGCAGAATGTCCCGCGTTCCTTTCACCGCGCGGATCACGGCTGCCCTTCCTTGTACGCGCGTGCCGTTTCCACGTAGTGGGCGCAATTCCGCCGGAAGCGCTCCTTTTCCTCCTCCGAAACGGGCCGGCGGACCTTGGCCGGGATGCCCAGCGCCAGCGACTCCGGCGGGATCTCAGCGCCCTCCGGAACCACCGCGCCTGCCGCAATCACTGCGCCCCGGCCCACCCGCGCCACGTTCAGTACCACCGCCCCGATGCCGATCAAGCAATCGTCCTCAATGGTGCAGCCGTGCAGCACCGCCCGGTGTCCCACCGTAACCCGGTTCCCCACCACCGTCCTGAATTCGCCTTCGTCAACATGCACCACGCTGTTGTCTTGAATATTCGTCTCTTGGCCGATCCGGATGGAGTTCACGTCCCCCCGCAGCACGGCGTTGGGCCAGATGCTGGAGCGTTCTCCGATCTCGACGTCTCCAATCACCTGCGCGCTGGGATCGATGTACGCGGATGCGGCAATCCTGGGCGCTATGCCGCGATAGGGGCGAATCATGGATGTTGCTGAGTCCCTTATGTTAACACAGCCCGGCCGCCCCTTCCGATACAATTCGGGTTATGAGCCGTGCCGCCATCGCCGCGCTGCTGTGGGTGCTGCCGCTGCTCGGGCAAGAGCCGTTCGACCCCCAGGCCTTAATGCAGGTCCAGCGCATCACCGACCCCCAGCTTTCTCCCGATGGAAAGACGGTGGCGTTTGTCGTCCAGCGCATCGACCTGGAGAACAACCGCCGCCCCACTCAAATCTACACCGTCCCCCTCGGACTGGGAGAACCCCGGCAGATCACCCAGGAGGGCGAGACCAACGAGCGGCCCCGCTGGTCGCCCGACTCCAGGCAAATCGCCTTCATCTCCGACCGCAGCGGAACTCCGCAGGTCTGGTTGATGAACGCGGATGGATCCAACCCCAGGCAGGTCACGCGGATCTCCACCGGCGCTTCCGGCGTCTTATTCTCCCCCGACGGCAAGCGCCTGGTCTTCACCAGCGAAGTCTACCCCGATTGCCCCGACGAGGCCTGCAACCAGCGCCGGCTGGAACAAGAGAAGGCTTCCAAGATCCGCGCCAGGGTCTACGATTCCCTGTTGTACCGCCACTGGAACCGCTGGCGCACCGCCCGCCGCAAGCATCTGTTCGTCGTCCAAACCGATGGCGCCGGCCTCCGGGACCTCACCCCAGGCAACCGCGACGTCCCACCCTTCTCGCTGGGCGGACCGGACGACTACGACATCTCCCCCGACGGCCAGGAGGTCTGCTTTGTGATGAACGCCGACCCCGAGCCGGCCGTCAGCACCAACTCCGACCTTTACGTTGTTCCCATCACCGGTGGCGATCCGGTCAAGGTGACCGTGAACCCCGGGGCCGATCACTCGCCCAAATACTCCCCCGACGGGCGGTTCCTGGCCTACCGGACCCAGCCCCGCGCCGGATATGAAAGCGACCGCTGGCGCTTGGTCGTCATGCAACGGGCCTCCGGCGAAGCCCGAATCCTCACCGAAAACTTGGACCGCTGGGTGAACAGCTTCGCCTGGTCTCCGGACTCCAGTCAGCTCTTTTTCACCCTCGAGGATCGCGGCCGGCAGGGCATCCAAATGATCCCGGTCGGCGGGGGCGCCGCCCGGGTGGTGGCGTCCGGAGCCGCTACGCTCGACGACATCCAGTTCACCCCCGACGGAAAGACCATGATCTACACCGAGCGCAGCGCCGCGCGCCCGACGGAAATCTTTCGGGTCTCCTCCAGCGGCGGTTCCGCCACCGCCCTCACCCACCTGAATGACCGCCTGCTCTCCCAATACGAGCTCAATCCCCCGGAAGAGTTCTGGACGGCGGGCGCCGAGCAGACCCAGGTGCACAGCTTCCTGCTCAAGCCCCCAGGCTTTCAGCCCAACCGCAAGTATCCCGTGCTCATGCTGATTCACGGCGGCCCCCAAAGCGCCTGGGCCCACAACTGGAGCTACCGCTGGAACGCGCAGGTCTTTGCCGCCGCAGGCTACGTCGTGGTGATGCCCAACCCGAGAGGATCCACCGGCTACGGACAGAAGTTCATCGACGAGATCAATGGGGATTGGGGCGGACGGGCCTATCAAGACCTGATGGCGGTCGCCGATGCCGTAGCGCGGCTGCCTTATGTCGATCCGGACCGCATGGCGGCCGCCGGCGCTTCCTATGGCGGCTACATGGTCAACTGGATCCTGGGCCACACCTCCCGGTTCAAGGCGCTGGTCTCTCACGCCGGCGTCTTTGACCTGCGCAGCAAATTCGGCGAAACCGAGGAGCTTTGGTTCCCCCTCTGGGAGTTCCGCGGCGCGCCCTGGGATGATCCGCAGATGTATGAGCGTTGGAGCCCAAGCAATTTCGTCAAGGAATTCAAAACCCCAACCCTGGTGACGCACGGCGAGCTGGACTTCCGGGTTCCGTTCGGGCAGGGCCTACAGCTTTTCACCGCCTTGCAGCTCCAGAAAGTTCCCTCGAAACTGATCCTCTTCCCGGACGAGGGGCACTGGATCACTCAGCCACAGAACAGCGTCTTCTGGTACCGCAACGTCATCGGCTGGCTCGACCGCTGGCTCAGGACCGAATAGCGCCTTTCGCGGCGCGGGCGGCGCGGATTTCTTCGATCACAGCCAGGTACTCCCGTAGGTGGTTCTCGGCGGTGTAGCGGGCCGCGGCCTCTTGTCCACGGACTTCCGCCTTGCGGGCCTCCTCCGGATGGGCGTCGATCCGGTCCAACAGCGATTCCAGCTCCTCCAGACTGCGGTAGACCCAGCCGCCGCCCGTGTCCTGGATGATCTCCGGTATGCCCCCGAACGGGCTCCCAATGAGCGGCGTGCCCTGCTGGAGCGACTCCAGCGTGACTCTTGGCGCCACGTCGGGGCAAACGGAAGGAACCAGCGTCGCCCGCGCTCCCGCGTACAGCGCCGGAAGGTCCGCGCTCCTCACATGGCCCAAAAATCGGATATTGGGCTGCCCGGCGGCTATCCGGCGGAGTTCCGGTTCCAGACTGCCCGCCCCGGCGACCCAAAGCGGTCGCCCTGTCCTCGCGAACAAACCCAAAACTGTTTGCAGCCCCTTGGCGCGGATGAGACGGCCGACAAAAAGGTAGTATGGCTTTTCATCCGGCGGGCGCGTCGCTCCCCTTGGCATAAGGAGGAACGGCGGCAGGTAGCGGACTTGGATTCGCAAAGGGGAATCCTCGATCAGTTTCTGAGAACAACGGCTGTATGCAATGAAGCCATCGAGGCGCCTGAGCCATCTCCCAAGAAGCCCGGTCGCCCGCCACAGCGGTGGCGGGCGCTTGTGCGCCAGCAGACATCGAAGGCAGGTCCGCCGGGTGCAGACCTCGCGGTCGTAGCGGAACAGAAGGCTCGTCGGGCAAAACAGCCAGTACTCGTGAAAAGTGTAGAGCTGCATTCCCTGTGCCATCGTCAAAGCCGCCGGCCCGATCAGCGAGAGGTTGTGCCAGTGAACGACGTCGAAACCCTGCGACAGGATTCGAGCCAGCGCCGCTGCTTTGGGGCCGGGATGCCCGGTGAAATACGTGATCACTGGAGAAAGCCGCCCCCAGCGCGACCTCAGCGTATGAACCCGCACCGCCGGATGCAATGGATACGGAGCGGGAGCCGCTGGGCCGCGCAGCAGCTCGAAGCTGTCGGCGCAATGCACCACGGTCACCTCGTGGCCCGTCGAAACCAAAGCGCTCGCCAGGTCCGCAACGTAGGTCGCGTCTCCCCCGAAATGGTACGGCGGGAAAAAGGTGGTGATCAGACAAAACTTCATAGCGCCCGGTCCTTCGGCATTAGCGCCTCCCTCCGCAGGCGGCGCAGCCGCCGCCGGAAACGAATGTACACGGAGCCGGACGGCCGCACCAGCCGTTGGAACCAAAACAGATTCCGAACATAGTAGGCGTCGATGCGCGGCAAAAGCCAGGAGTCGGCCCCGGGAGTAACGAAATCAAGCTCCGTCGTGCAGCCGGTTTCGTAGCAATCGGCCACCGCACGCCTCAAGCGCGCATTCACCTTCCCGTAGGGGTACGCGAAGCTGCGAACGGGCACACCCAGGCGATCCTCCAGAATCGCCCGGCTCGAGGACAGCCGCTCCCGCAACGGCGCCTCCTCCAAAAGGGCGAGATTTGGTGCGTGTGTGAGGTCGTGGCTGCCCACTGCCGCGCCCTCCCGGACCACGCGCTGGAGTTCGTCCCACTCCATCAAATCCAGCGCCGGGACATGGCGGCCGAGCGCCGGCCAATCGTTTCGCCCGCCCACTTTGCCCGCCACGACAAAGACCGTGGCTGGAAAACCGTACCTGCGCAGCAGCGGCCAGGCAGTCTCGGCGAAGTTGCGGTAGCCGTCGTCGAAGGTCAGCGCCACCGCGCCGCGCTGCTCACGGATCTGGCTTAACGGTGCCACAGGGATGCCGCTGGCCGCCAGCCATTCGAGTTGGCGGCGGAAGGTCTCAGGACTCACCGAGAGCACCGAGCCATGGTTGTCGATGGAATGATACGTCAGAATGGCGGAACGAAACGCGGGTTCCGGCGCGGGCACTCGTCAGCTCTCGCTTAAGGCTCTCCGTACCAGGTCCAGAGCTGTTTGGGCGGCCATGGCCCGGACGCGTTCCCGTGAACCCAGGAAGCGGAAGGTTTGCGCTCGCGCGGATTTGGGCCCGGCCAGCCCGATGACCACCGTTCCCACGGGCTTGTTCTCGCTGCCGCCGCCCGGTCCCGCCACGCCGGTAAGAGAGACCGCCCAAGTCGCTCCGGTGCGGCCCCTCGCCCCGGCCGCCATGGCCTCCGCCACCGGTTCGCTCACTGCCCCATGCCGCGCGATCAACTCCCCGTCCACCCCCAGCAGGCTGCTCTTCATTCGGTTGTTGTAGACCAGGAACCCGCCCAGGAAGTATTCCGAGCTGCCGGGCACGCTGGTGATGCGCTCGGCCAGCAAACCGCCGGTGCAGCTTTCGGCAACACAGAGCGTGGCGCCGGCCCGCCGGAGAAGATTGCCGGTGACCTCCTCCAATGGCTCACCGGAGCGGGAATAGATCCGGTCGCCAAGCAGAGCCTCGATCTGGGAACCCACCTCCGCCAGAAGGCGCTCCCCTTCCGCCTCCGTCGTGCAGCGCGCGCGCAGGTGGATCTGAATGTCGCCCGGGGCGGCCAGGATTGTAGTGACCGGGTTCGTGTATTGCCGGTAGACCGGCGAGATGAGCTGGTCCAGATCCGACTCCGGCATCCCCGCCACCCGGTAGAAGCGCGTGCGGATCACCAGAGGCGGAACTAGCCGCCGCAGCCGGGGCAGGCACTCCGCTTCGAACATCGGCTTCAACTCCGCCGGCGGCCCCGGCAGCAGCGCCACCGCCGTTCCGTCGCGTTCGATCCATTGCCCAGGCGCGGTGCCGTTCGGGTTGGGCAACACCTCCGCGCCCGCCAGCACGTAAGCCTGCCGGCGGTTGATCTCCGCCATCTTTCGGCCCATCCGCGCGAAACGGGCTTCGATCGCCTCGCAAATCTCCTGGCGAAATTCCAGCGGACGCCCCAGGGCGCGGGAAGCGGCCTCCCGGGTGACGTCGTCTTCGGTCGGTCCCAGCCCGCCGGTCACCAACACGATCGGCGTGCGGCGCACCGCCTGCTGGATGACTGCGGCCAGTCTTTCCAAATCGTCGCCGACCACCGTCTTGGTCACGACCTCAACGCCAAGGTCGTTGAGTTGCCCCGTGAGGTACAAAGAATTGGTGTCCAGCCGCGCCGGGGTCAGCAGCTCGGAACCAACCGCGATGATCTCGGCGTTCATCGGCTAAGGCAGCGGCTTGCCGGCAATGCCCAAATCCAGCCGGTACAGCGCTCCGGAGGTGGCCACGATCAGCGCGCCGCCCGGCGCGAAGGCCAGCCCGGCGATGCCCGGGCCCGAAAGGAAGAATTCGGGCGGCTTGCCCGGTTCGAAACGCACAATCCCTTTGCGGCCGCCAAGCGAAGCAGAGACATAAAGACGGCCCTCTGCGTCAAACGCCAGCCCTTGCGGGCGGCCTAGGCCCTGATAGAAAACTTCCGTCTCGCCGGCCGGCGAGATCCGGTAAACCGCATCATTGCTCGAGGTCGTGGGGCCGGTCACGTATAGATAATCATCGGGGCCGAAGGCCAGATGGTAGGCCGAGATAGAGGGCTCCAGTGTGGCGAAAACATAGATTTGCCGGTCCCGGCTGATCTTGAAGATCGTTCCGCTGCGGTCCCCGACGAACAAATTGCCGTCCGGATCGAAGGCGATTCCGGTGGCGATCCCCATTCCTTCCACATACACCGACAGATTGCCTTCCGAATCCGCGCGGTAGACGATCCCGTCGTGGCGGCTGGAAATGTACAAATCGCCGTCTCGATCGAAAGCCAGGCCCGTGGCGTTCATCAGATCGGTGATAAACGGCCGCACATTGTAGTTGGTGTCGATTTTGAAAACCGCCACCGGCGTCTTCTGGCCTCTCGACCCGCTAATGGTCGTGTAAATATTGCCGCGGGAGTCGACTGCCGGGTTCGCCACCGCATGGATGTTGTCCGCGATCTGTATGCCGATCTCGCAGCGCGAACTGGCCGCCGCTCTTCCCCCGTTTCCGATGGTCAGCCGGCTGGCCACCGCCCCTTCCGGAACCCGGATAATGACAAAGGAGTCGGAACCGATGACCACCGGCGCTGCCATATTGCCTAGCATCACCGTGGGCCGTCCGGACCCGGCCAGACTGCGCCCCCGGATATGAATCTCGCCCCCTGCAATGGCGGCCGTGGGAGAGACTTCATCGATGTGAGGCCGCTCCGGTGAATCTTTGCGAATCGCCATGTTCAATAAAGATTGAAGCATCCCCCCGCCCATAACACAAGCCCTGCGAACAGCCCGGCCACGAGATCGTCGGCCACAATCCCATTCCCATGCGGCAACCGCTCAGCGTGCCGGACGGGGAACGGTTTCCAGATGTCGAACAAGCGAAACAGAAAAAACGCTCCCAAAACGCTCTTCCAATTGTAGACAGTGGCGCAGGCCAGCGTGGTCCACTGTCCCAGCGCCTCGTCGATAACCACCTCGGGCGGGTCTAGTTCGCCTGCCTGGGCCGCGCAACGCGCCGAAGCCCACACCCCCGGCAACAGAAAGACCGCCGCCAGAACGGCGAAGTAGACCGGGCTCCAATGAGACGGGCTCCGCACCAGCGCCGCAAACGCGATCGCCGCCACCGACCCCGCCGTGCCCGGCGCCACGGGCGCCAACCCGCTTCCGAAAAACATCCCCAGAAGACCGTAGGGCCGCAGCAGCGCGCTAGCGTTCATCATCGTCCTCGGCCTCGCCGGTCTCTGGTTGGCTCTCGGGCGTCAGGGGCGTGGAGATCACATACTTCTCAGCCGCCCAATTCCCTAGATCGATAATCCGGCAGCGTTCGCTGCAAAAAGGCATGTACGGATCCCCGAATTCAACCGGTTTCTTGCAAATGGGACACTTCATGCGCTACGCAGCACCGGCGGCAACCGGACTTCCTCGCTGCCCTCCAGCAGCGTCGCGACCAAGTCATAATCATGCGCCTCCGTCAGGCGCGCCGGACGGATCTCGCCCGCAACCGGCGGCGCGCCCGCGAAGTCATTGATCAGGCACACTCCGTCGATCTCCGGCGCCTGCCCCGGCAGCCGCGCCTGCCAGAGCAGCTCCGATTCTGGACTGGGCCCTTCCACTAAAACCTCCGTGGTCGCGCCCACCCTCGCACGGTTCCGCGCGCGGCTAATTCGCCGCTGAATCGCCAGCAGGCGGCGCTTGCGCTGGTAAATCGTACGGGCCGGGACCTTGCCATCCAGCTGATAGCTCCGGCTGGTCTCCTCGTCGGAATAAGCAAAAACTCCCAGGTGGTCGAAACCTGCCGCCTCGACGAACTGGCACAGTTGTTCGAAGTCGCGCTCCGTTTCACCCGGGAAACCAACAATCATGCTGGTCCGCAAAACGACGCCCGGCACATGCCGCCGGATCCTCTCGATCAGCTTCAAAAACAGGTCCCCCGATGCCCCGCGTTTCATCCGCTTCAAGACCGCCGCGCTGGCGTGCTGGAGCGGCATGTCGATGTACTTGACCAAAACGTCATGCGCCGCCAGCGTGTCCAGCAGCCTCGTCGTGATCCGGTTCGGATAGGCATACAAGAACCGGATCCACTTCCGATGAGGAGTTTCCACGGCCGCCAGGCGTTCGAGAAGCAGCGCCAGCCCGTCCTTGAGTCCTAGGTCCTGCCCGTAGGAGGTCGTGTCTTGCCCGACCAGATTGATCTCCCGGACGCCCTGCGCCAACAGACTGGCGGCTTCGGCCACTACCGACTCCGGGTTTCGGCTCCGGAACGCGCCGCGAAACTGCGGGATCACACAGAACGTGCAGGGGTGATCGCAGCCCTCGGCGATCTTGATGTAGGCGTAGTGCCTGGGAGAAGCCAGCACGCGCGGCATGCCGTGGTGGTACAGAAAGGGCTCGCGGGCCGCAGCGACGGGCGCCCCTTCGCAGGCAGCGGCAATCTGCTCCACCTGATTCGTCCCTACCACCGCGTCCACCTCCGGGATCTGCGCCTGGATTTCGTCCCGGAAGCGCTCCACCAGGCAGCCCGCAACGATCAGACGGCGCGCCGCGCCTTCCTGCTTGTAGCGAGCCATCTCCAGGATCGTATCCACCGATTCCTGCTGCGCGGGAGCGATAAAACTGCACGTATTGACGACGATGACCTCCGCCTGGCGCGGGTCTGGCGTCAATTCATGACCGCGGGCGCGCAGAAGCCCCATCATGACCTCGGTATCCACGAGGTTCTTGGGGCAACCCAGACTGACGAAGCCGATTTTCAAGGCGAGATTCCAGGCGTGATGGGCCTTCCGAATTCAGCTTATCATGCGCACCGGCGGCTTCCGCAGGCGCACGCGATCCCGTCTGGACCGGAAGGCCCCAGAACAGATTCCGCGGCTGAAGTCCGGCAGGATCAGGCCGCCGCCGAATTGGCGGGGATGCGCTTGAGCAGATCAGCGAGCTCGTTCCGGTTCTCGGCGCCAATGGTGAAGCAGTCCACGCAGTCGAGCGACAGGACGAACCGCAACATTTCGTCCGGACGGTCCCGGAGCTGGCCTTCGGCGAAGACCTTCATGCCGATGACGCCCTTGCCGGCGGCCTTCATCTCGCGCAGAACGCTGATGACGGTGGCTACGTCGGCATCCATCAGCAAACCCTCCGGGTTGATCCGCGCCAGGTCCACCTTCACCCAGTCGGTCTTGGCGGCCGTGCGCAGCGCGCCGATCGAGTGGCAAGAGATCCCGTGGGTCTTGACGATGCCCTTCTCTCTGGCTTCCGACAGTACCTCCATCGCGCCCGCCCGAATCTCGGGCCAGTTGGGATTGGTTTCGGCGTGGAGCAGAACGATGTCGATGTAGTCCGTGCCGAGCTCCTGCCGGAAGCGGTCCAAATCCGCCTTCATCTGCTCGGCCGTGCGCGAGCGGGTCTTGGTCATAATGACCACCTTCTCGCGCGGGACCCGCTTCAAGGCCTCCTTGATGTGGGGGTGGCTGCCGTAGGCGTCGGCCGTGTCAAAGAAGTTGAGGCCGTTGTCGACGCCGTACTCCAGCAGATTCGCCAGCCCTTCGATGCCCAGTTGCCGCGTTTGGTTGGTGGAACCGCCCCGGCCACGCGTCCCAGTCCCCATGGCCAGCCGCGACAGGCGGATCTTGTCGGGGCCCAGCTCGATCATGTCCGTCGCACGCTTTACGCCCGTGGGGGCGGCCGTAGTCAACCCGGCCGTTGCAATCGCCCCTCCGGCGAACAAACCAGTCTTGATAAAGTCCCTTCGTTTCATCGGGAATCCAGCCCTCCTCGGGTACCAGATTACCACGGTCACAGGTTGGGGCGAATGTAAATTCCTTATGCAGAGTTTCAGATCAATAAATAACGCTTATAAGAGCCGCACTCGACGCCCTGCGCTTCCTGCCAACCTTGCCCTACCGCCCACCCCGTGGAGCACGAAGTCCTGCGTGCCGGCTTCCTACGCTCTCTCCGCCCTAATGTGGGGCAGGCTTTCTAGCCTGCGGCCGGCATCCCTGTCGGCCTTGGTCCCCTTTACCCACCGCCCTCCATCCAACCGAACCTTGCCGAATGTACGGCCCCGGCGTCTCCGCGCCCTCTCTTCCCCTCTCCGTGTTTCTCTGTGCCACTGAGGCGCCCATATCGACAAAGTTTTGTCGATCTGAGTCCGCCGATTCTCTGCTGCCCCGAAGGGG
>JAIMAR010000062.1 GCA_023511855.1 Bryobacteraceae bacterium | reverse complement strand
CACTCTGACGGCGAAAGGCCCGGGCGGTTCTGCTTCCCGTTCGGCGACGGTGACCGTTACCGTGCCACCGCCTCCGCCGCCGCCTCCGCCGCCGCCGGCGAAGATTTCCTTCAGCGAACGCCTGGCCCGGGAGGTCCAGGACGCCTACTTCGACTTTGACAAGAGCGACATCCGGGAGGACGCGCGGATCACGCTGACGCGCAACGCGGATGCGCTCAAGGCGATCCTGCGGGACTTCCCGAACGACACGGTGTTGATTGAAGGCCACTGCGACGAGCGCGGTTCTGCCGAGTACAACCTCGGATTGGGCGACCGGCGCGCCGCTTCCGCCAAAGACTTCCTGGTTCAACTGGGGGTCCCTGCCGAAAGGCTGCGCACCATCAGCTACGGCAAAGAGCGGCCGCAGTGCACCGAGTCCAACGAGGAGTGCTGGCAAAAGAACCGCCGCGTGCACTTCTCGCCGGCTCAATAGTCACTCGCTTCTAAAGGTCCGCGGCCGCCGCCGGCCGCGGACCTTTGCGAGAATTGTTTTGGAGGGGGCGCATCATGACCCGCTGCTCTAGGTTTTTGTTGCTGTCAATCTGCCTGGCTACGGCCGGCTACGGCCAGAGCAAGGAGTTCATCCAGCTCAACCGGGAGCTGCTGAACCTGGAAGATAGAGTCACCACCGCTCACCGGGCCACCGATGAGAAGCTGGAACGCATTCTGCAAATGGTGCAGAATCTCTCGGACTCCTACGGCAGCGCCATCGGCGATCTGTCCGGCTCGCTCAGGCAGCAGTTAGAGGAGCAACGGAAGACCGCCGCCAGCACAGGCCTCAAGGTGGACCAGATGGCCGCCGAGTTTCAGGCGCTGAAGGAGTCGGTAGCCGCGGTCAACGCCCGCTTCTCGCGCCTGGAGCAGCAGATCACCGACATCCGCACGGCTTTGGCCACCATGCAGGCGCCGCCGGCGCCGCCCGCCGCGGTCACTCCGTCGGGCTTATCGGCGGAGACGCTGTTCCAAAATGCGCTGCGCGACAAGAACGGAGGCAACGATCAGCTCGCCTTGCGGCAGTTTGAGGATTATTTGGCGGCGTTCGGCTCCACCGAACGAGCCGGCGCTGCGCAGTACTATATCGGCGAGATTTATTTCAACGCCGGCGAGTGGCAGAAAGCGGCCGAAGCCTTCGATCTGGTGCTGGAGAAATACCCAGACAACGAAAAGACTCCGGACGCCCATTACATGAAGGCGCTGGCTCTGCGCCGCCTGGGCAAGAACGCCGCTGCCCGGGATGAGTTCAACGCCCTCATCAAGCGGTTCCCTGGCAACCGGGAACTGGTCGAGCGGGCCCGGGCCCAGCTCAAGGAGATCTCCGCCGCCAAGCCCGCCACCAAACGGTAGCGATGGAAACGCGCTCGGGCAGGGTGCTAAGCTGGTAACCTATCCCCGAGCATGACGCTGCCGAAGTCCCTTCCCCGCATCTGTATCGCCCTGGGCTGCAAGGAGCCGGATGAACTGCTCCGACAGGCGCGTTCTCAGGCCGAGGCGGGGGAGACATTCTTTGAATTCCGCTTGGATTACCTGCGGGATCCGGCGTGCGGCCCGGCTGCGATCGCGGATTTCCTGCGCGAGCAGCCCGGCGCTCAGGTGCTCGCCACCTGCCGCCGCCGCCAAAACCAGGGCCGGTTCAACGGAAGCGTTGAGGAGCAGATCCGCGTGCTCGAGGCTGCCTCCCGCGCGGGGGCGGCTCTGCTGGATCTGGAGATTGAGAGCGCGGAGACGTGCCATTCGGCCTGCACTTCCTTGCGGGCCGCTTCCTGGCTGATGGTCTCCTATCACAACTTCGAGACGGCGCCTCCGCTGGACCCGCTGGTGCGCCGTCTGCTGCGCTGTAGCGCCGACGCCTACAAGATCGCGGTCACGGCGCGCAAGCCTTCCGACATCGGCCGCTTGCTGACGCTGCCGAAATCCTTCGGCCGGACGCCCCTGGTAGTTCTAGCTATGGGCGAGATCGGTTTTCCGTCCCGAATCCTTGCGCCGCTCTACGGCGGCTGGTTCACCTATGCTGCGCCTTCCGGCGCCGAAGGCACCGCGCCCGGCCAGGTCAGCGGGCACACGCTCCGCCACCTGTACCGTTTTCCAAAACTCTCGCGCCAAAGCAAGGTCTACGGCGTGATTGCCGATCCCGTCGGACACTCCATCTCGCCGGCCGTGCACAACCGCGCCTTCCAGGCCCGGCGCATCGACGCCGTTTACCTGCCGTTCCGGGTTCCTTCACCGCACCTGCGGGACTTCATGACGCTGGCCGCCGGAGTTCCGATCGCCGGTTTCAGCGTCACCATCCCGCACAAGCAGCGCGTCCTGCGTTACCTGGACGCCGTGGATCCCCTGGCGCGCCGGATCGGCGCCGTCAATACGGTTTGGCGCAAGGCCGGGCGCTGGCGGGGCACGAATACCGATGCCGAGGCCGTGACCGCGCCGCTGGCGCGCCGGCTCAAGATCGCCAAAGCCTCGATCCTGATCGCCGGCAACGGGGGCGCGGCGCGCAGCGCCGCCTTCGCTCTGGCGGAAGCCGGCGCGCGGCTCGCCATCACGGGACGGAACCCCGACCGGGTTCGCGCCCTGGCGCGCGCCTGCGGGGCCGAGGCGCTGAGCCGCAAGGACCTCGCCTCGCGCTCGTTCGACGCCCTGGTGCATGCGACACCGCTAGGCATGGCGCCCCGCGTGGAGGAGTGCTTCTTTGAGGACCGCATCCCCGCTGAGGTCGTCTTTGATATGGTTTACAACCCGCTGGAGACGCTGCTTCTGCGCCGAGCCCAGGAGCAGGGCAAGACCGTAATTGCCGGCCTGGAGATGTTCCTGGAGCAGGCCGCCCGGCAATTCGAAATCTGGACCGGTCAGAGCGCCCCGCGGGCGGTGATGGAAAGGGCTGCGCGCGAGGCTCTCGGACTGGCCTGAGACGGCTGGCCGGCGGAATCACTTTCCGAAGCGCGCCGGCTGCCCGGTGGCCAGCAGGACCGAACGCCACACTTCGCTGGTTGGGCTCAAGCGTTTCTTTTCGGAAATGGCCAGAGGAATGGGCACGTGGATGAAGGTGTTGTACCAGAGTCCGATCAGCACGTCCGTCTTGCCGGCCATGGCCGCGTGCACCGCATTGCGCGCCAGACGGTCGCACAGCAGGCTGTCTTCGGTGCCGGCCGGAACGCTGCGGATGATGTAGCTCGGATCAAAATAGCGCAAGGTGACGGGGATGCCCAACCGCCGGAAATGCCCTGCGATGCGGTCCTTGAGAAATGCGCCGATATCTTTGAGCCGGGGATTTCCGGAGTCGTCGGTTCCCGGGCTTTCGCCTGGAATGTGCTCCTGTCCGGCGCCTTCGGCCACCACGATCAGCGCGTGTCCTCGAGCCCGCATTCTCTGCGTCAGGCAGTCGAGAAATCCTCCCTCGCCTTCCAGAGCGAACGGGATCTCGGGGATGAGCGTGAAATTCACTTCCTGGCTGGCCAGCGTCGCGCCCGCGGCGATGGAGCCCGAATGCCGGCCCATCAGCTTCACCAGGCTAATCCCGTTGCGGACCCCTTTGGCCTCCGCGTGCGCGCAGTCGAGCACCTCGCGGGCCTCGCGCAGCGCCGTCTTGTACCCGAAGGTCTCCCAGACGTAGGGGATGTCGTTGTCGATGGTCTTAGGAATGCCCACCACCGCCAGCGGAAAGCCGCGCCGCCTGGCCTCCAGCGCGATCTCGTGCGCTCCGCGCTGCGTTCCGTCTCCACCCACGGTGAATAGAATGTCGACGTTCTGCGACGCCAGGAAGTCCACCATGACCTTGGGATCCTGGGGCCCCCGCGACGTGCCCAGCACTGTGCCGCCGAGCTTGTGAATCGGCTCTACAAACTCGGCCGTCAACTCCAGTGGCGGCAAACCCGCGGCGGGATTTAACCCTTGGTAGCCGTATCGGATCCCGAGCACCCGCCGGACGCCGTAGTTGTGGTGGAGCTGCAAATAGACCGAGCGGATGACGTTGTTCAACCCCGGACACAGGCCGCCGCAAGTCACAATCGCAGCCGTGGTCCGTTCCGGTTCGAAGACGATGTACTCGCGCGGCCCGGCTTTCTCGAAAGCCAGCTCCGGCTGCACGTCTTCGGGGCGGGCGAAATCCGCACGGTACAACAGATGCGCCTCGTCGGGAGTGAACAGGAGGCCGGGATCTTCTCCGGGCAGGGAAAACCGCAGCGGCGAGCGGATGCGTCGCTCTCCCAGGTTGTCGACTTTCAGGTCTTCTGCTTTGAGCATCACCTCTTAATCTGGCACAGCCTCACGGTTGGCGGAAACCAGAAAGGCGGTTGTAGATGGTCTCTCGGCGGGGCTGTCGCCCGAGGCTAGTGCAAGAAGGATTTCAGACCCTGCTGCAACAGAGCCGCTCCTGCGACTCCCGTCAGCGCCGGTCCAAAGGCCGGCTTCAAACCGCGCCGCTTCCAATCGGCCTGGATCGCATGGTAGGCCAGAAACAAGAAACTCCCACCGGCCAGCGCCAGGGGGTACGCCAGCCAAGACTCTCCCCAACTCTCCGAGGCGAGCGCTTCGGCTACGGCGCCCAACACGGTGGGCGCCTGAGCGACCGCGCTCCAGGCAAGCGCCGAAAGACGAGATTTGAGCGCTGCTCGGAGAATAGTCCCGTAAGCCAAGCCTTCCGGAATCTTATGCACGGCGACGGCCAGCGGCACGCCCCAAGCCAACCCTCCTTGGCCCCCTTCCCAAGCCGCGCCGACGGCCATCCCGTCCATGAAGCTGTGCAAAACGGCCGCGATGACGAGCGGCGCGGCGAAACCGTGGAGTGTCACCGCACAGGCGCTGTGGTCGTGGGTGCCGGAGCAAGCCGGGCAGAGCGGATGCACGTAGCGGTGAAACAGCCCCAACAAGAGGAACGCCGCCGCCAGCCACAGCACGCCTCCGGGCCAGCCCCGCAGCTCCCCAAGCTCGGGAAGGACTCCGAACAAGGCCATTCCTCCCAGCAGCCCGGCGCCGAACGGCACCAGCATCCGGCCCAAGCGCGGGGAGTTCACAAACCACACTCCCGCCGCCGCGCTCAATACCGCCACCAGGCTGACCGCAGTTGAAAGAACCGTCACCGTGATCACGATCTCGTTACCCTTCCCTCCAATGTAGCCTATAGAAGTGCGGATCACTTGGTCCGGCGCGTTTTCCCGGAGGACTGCTGGAGCACGCCGCTGTGGCTATGTCACTCCCTCGCTATCATGGTTTCATCGTGAGCATCGCAACTAAGCAAGGCGACGGCGGGCGCACGCGGCTTCCCGGCGGAGAGTCCGTGCCCAAGTCCCACCCGCAACTGGAGGCCTGCGGCGACCTGGACGAGCTGGTCTCTCAGATCGGTTTTGCGCGCTCCTTGTGCCAGGATCCGGAAGTCGGCGCGTGGCTGAAATCGATCCAAGAGAAGTTGTTCCAGGTGGGCGCAGTGCTCGCGGCAGCTCCCAAGGAGGGCTCGCAGCCTGCCACGCTGGACCGCCAACTGTTGGCGGAGCTGGATGATCATGTGCGCCGCATCGAAGCCATCGACGGCATCCTGCGTGACTGGGCGCTGCCTGGCGGGGATGCCGCTGCGGCGGCTATCGATCTGGCCCGCGCGGTCTGCCGACGCGCGGAACGCTCGGCCGTTCGTCTCGCCGAGGCCGGATGCCTGGCCGACACAGAGGTGTTGCGCTATCTGAACCGGCTGTCGGATGTGCTGTGGCTTTTCGCCCGGCTGTTGGAACTTCGCGCCGGCGCGCCGAATGCTCTTCGTCCTCGTTGACTGCGGGGCTAGTCAAAGCCCAAGATTCTCGCGGGCGTATTTTACGCAGGCCAGAATGTTTTCGTCTTCCGCCTTCAACTGCTCGGCCGGACTCAGATGGCTCACCCGCGGCAGCGGTTTCTTGGTCTTGTACTTCTTCACCATGGCCAGGGTATGCGCCAGATCCCGGCCGTAGATCGGGCTGAGGCTGGGGTTGGAGAAGGTCGCCCAGTACTTCTCGGTGTAGACCGGAACCTGAAGCGGATCTCGCGTAATATGTTCGAGGCCGAACGGGATGTCGGGGTGCATGGAGCGCAGCGTCTGCACGATTTTCTTCAGGTCGAGAAAGCCGTCGCCGAAGATCACCTCCGAAAGCAGGAAACCGTCCTCGTACTCATCGACCGCCATATCCTTGATGTGCACATTGACGCAGTAGGGGGCCAGTGCGGGCAGCATTTCCATGGGATCTTCGCAGAGCGCAATGTTGTTGCCGATATCCCAGCAAACGCCGACCCATTCGCTGCTCAGCTTCTTCATCCAGTCCACGAAGTCTGGGGTGCGCCAGTCCTTATGGTTTTCGATGCCGAGCTTCAGCTTGTACTTTCGGGCGATCGGTTCGGCCAGCTCCACCGAGCGCATGCTCCGCTCGGTATGCGCTTTGAACTCCTCGAAGCTCGAGAAGACCTCGTAGCGGCGGCCGGTCAACGGCAACCGGCTGGTCTTAGCCCCCGCTTCGCTGTAGGCTTTCACCATCCTCTCAAAGCGGTCCAGATCTCCTTTGTCTTTGGGCAGGGGGATGGCGTTCGCCACCAAATACATGTCGTAGGCTTCCAGTTTTTTCCGGTAAGCGGCCACCGCCTCCGGCTCGAACGAGGGCAGGGTGGTCTCGGCGCCGCCCATGCCCAGGCTCCGGCAGTGTTCCAGTTGATCGAATACCCGGCCTGCCATCTTTTCGGCCCGGGCCCGTATCGAAAAAGCCGTAGCCGTACCGCCCATGCGCAGGCGGTTGGGGGTCGCCGCCGCCCGCGAGACGCTTACGGCCGCGGCCGGGATGGCCGCCGCCATCTTGATTGCTTCTCTTCTGGTCATAGTGAGTCGGGTCTCCCTTCCGCAATTCCGGCAGGTTTTGCTATCGCCCGTGCCCGCCGGCAGGTTTTAAGTATACACCCGCAGCCGGCGGGGGCGTTCTCGAGACCACAAACTCCGGATTGTTCTTTTCCCCCTCAGGGGCGGCGCCGCCTTCCAGCGGAGGTTACAGCAGCGAGCGGAATTGGGCGAGGAGCCGCTCGTCGCTCCAGACGCGCGCCCCGATGTGCTTCTGCACCACTCGGCCGCGAGAGTCGATGACGTAAGTCTCCGGGAATTTGAAGGTGCCGTAGGCGGAGCTGATCTTCGCTTGCGGATCGCGGGCGGTCAGGAAACGCACCTGCATCTTGGAGAGGAATTCCTGATACGCCCGCCCGTCCTTATCGACGCTCACGCCCAGGACCACCAAGCCCTCGCCGCCCAGCCGCTGCTGTAACTCGTTCAGCGAAGGCAGCTCCTCAATGCAAGGCGGGCACCAGGTCGCCCAAAAGTTCAGCACCAGCAGGCGGCCGCCGAAATTGGAGCGGGTGACGCGCTGCCCGCTGTCGGTGACGAGCTCGAAATCCGGCGCTTTGTCGCCCACGCGCACCACCTTCTCGCGCAGTGTGCCGGCGATCGTGCCCACCAGCAGCAGCATCAGTGCGCCAATGGCGATTCCCAAAATCCGGTCGGTCTTGTTGGATAGCATGCCCTGTTACTTATAATTCTAGAGTATCCTAGACCCAGGCTCCGGCATCACAGAATTGTATGCTGATCACGCGCAAGGCGGAATTCTCCGCATCCCACACTTGCCGGCTGCCAGGCTTGTCGGAGGCCGAGAATGAAGCTTTGTACGGGCCCGAAGCTCATCCCCGCGGCCACGGCCACAACTTCAGCGTAGAGGTGACTTTGGAGGGCGAGCCCGATCCCGTCACCGGGATGGTGTACGACCTCAAGCGTTTGAAACAGATCCTGCACGAGCGAGTGGTGGAGCCCTTTGACCACCGTTTCCTGAACCTGGACGTGCCGCCGTTCGATCAAGTCGTGCCCACCCTGGAAAACATCGCCCTGGAGATCTGGCGGCGCCTCCAGCCGGATTTGGCCGCTGCGGGCGTCCGGCTCTATCGCGTGCGCGTCTCGGATTCGGACCAGACCTGTGTGGAGGTGTTGGGGGAGCCGCAATGATCCGGCTGACGCGCCGATACCGATTTTCGGCTGCCCACCGGCTGCATTCGACCGGCCTCAGCGAAGAGGAGAACGCGGCCGTCTATGGGAAGTGCAACCACCGGCACGGCCACGGGCACGACTATCTTCTGGAGGTCAGCGTGACCGGGCCTCTGGATCCGGCGACCGGCCTGGTGGCCCGCGTGGAGGCGCTGGACCGGCTGGTCGAGACGCAAGTGCTGAAGAGGCTGCGGCACCGCGACCTCAACACGGAAGTTCCGGAGCTGGAGGGGCTTCCGCCGACCACGGAGCTGCTGGCCGCGGCGGTAATCCGGATGCTGCGGGAGGGGTGGCAGGAGGCCTTTCCCGCGGGACATCCCCGGCTTGAAAGCGTCCGCCTGCACGAGACCGGAAAAAACATTTTTGAGGCTTTTTGTTCGACATGAAACCGGCTGTAAAAAAGCGCGCCCAAAACCGGCCCAGCTCGAAGGACGATCTTTCCCGGAGTCTGGAGCAGATCATTCGCCTGCTGGGGGAAGACCCCTCCCGGGAAGGCTTGCTGAAAACCCCTCAGCGCGCCGCCGATGCGCTACGCTTTCTGACCAGCGGCTACCGGCAAGACCTCAAGAGGGTGCTCAATGGCGCGCTGTTCACCGTCAAGTACGACGAGATGGTCATCGTCAAAGACATTGAGTTCTTCAGCCTTTGCGAGCACCACCTGCTGCCGTTCTTCGGGAAGGTGCACGTGGCCTATATCCCGCGCGAGAAGGTCGTCGGGCTCAGCAAAATTCCCCGCATCGTGGACATGTTCGCCCGCCGCCTTCAGTTGCAGGAGCGGATGACGCAGCAGATCGCGCAGACCATCCAATCGGCGATCGATCCGCTCGGCGTGGGCGTCATCTGCGAAGCCCGCCATTTCTGCATGATGATGCGGGGCGTGGAGAAGCAGCACTCGGGCGCCGTCACCAGCGCCATGCTCGGCGCCTTCCGCACCCACAAGGAGACCCGCGACGAATTCCTCTCGCTCGTCTCCCATACCTCGCTGAATTTCTGATTCTTGAAGCCGTCAAGCAACCGGGTTGCGCGGCTCGCGCCAGCGCGCGGCCTGCCAGGCGTAATGCAAGCCGCTCCAGGCCGTGGCTGCCGCCGTTAGGGCGAACAGCGCCGGCAGCCAGGGCTCGACTGCGGCGACGGCGAAGGCGCGCGCGCCGATCACAAAGGAGGCGGTGGTCACTTGGCACAAGGTGCTCAGCTTGCCCCACACAGATGGCGGAAAGCTTCGCCGCTTGCCGAGCGCGAGCATCGTGGCCGCGAACAGCAGGATGGCCGCATCGCGGCCGAGGACCAGCGCTGTAAGCCAGAGGGGAGTTGCGCCCGCCCTGGCGAGGGCAAGATAAGCGCCCACCAAAAGGGCCTTGTCCGCCACCGGGTCCAGGATGGCCCCGAGAGGCGAGATCCAGCGGAAGCGGCGCGCCAGCCAGCCGTCCAGGACATCGGTGACGCCTGCCGCCACCAACCAAATAAAAGCCGGGGTGTAGTGTCGCCGCGCGAGACTAACGACCAGCAGCGGGGTCACGCATAGCCGCAGCAGAGATAGCAGATTTGGAACCATCGAGAGCAACTTCATGGGGTCCGCATGGAGCGCTCGCCGGACTTGCGCCGTCCCATATTCCCGCGCGCGGCCGGTTTGTGCGCCGTACGCCGCTGATTCCTCAGGATACCAGCGAGTGGGCTACGCGGCTGGCCAGCTCGTCGAAGGTCAGAATCTCGTAGCAGGAGGGGTCGGACATGATGCGCGCCACCAGCGCCACATGCATGGCGTGGCCGGCCCGCTCGGCGATCACGTGGCCCAACAGCGGCCGGCCGATGAGCGCCAGATCGCCGATCAGGTCCAGGGCCTTGTGGCGCACGGACTCGTCGCGGAAGCGCAGTCCGCCGGGATTCATCACGCCGTCCTGGTCGTAGCAGACCGCATTGTCGAGTGACGCGCCGCGGATCAGACCCATGTCTTGCATCTTGGCTAGCTCACGTGCAAAGCCGAACGTGCGCGCGGGCGCGATCTCAGCGGCGTAGCGCTGAGGCGTCACCTCCATCTCCAGAATTTGACGGCCCACCAGCGGGTGGTCGAAAAAGACATCGCAGCTCAACACGAACCGGTCCTCGGGGAGAACGGTTATCCGCTTGCCTTTGTCCTCCACCGTGATGGGATGCCGTACGCGCAGGTACCGCCGGCGGCGCCGGTAGGTGCGCAGTCCAGCCTCGGCCAGCATCTCAACGAACGGCAGCCCGCTGCCGTCCAGGATGGGCACCTCCAGGTTGTTGATTTCCACATAGGCGTTGTCGAGACCCATGCTGTAGAAGGCGCTCAGCAGATGCTCGGTGGTGGAGATCAGGACGCCTTGCCGCATGAGGCTGGTGGCGTAACTGACGCGGGCGACGTAACGCCAACTGGCCGGAACCGGGAAGCGGTCCAAGTCCGTCCTCAGGAAGACAATGCCCGTAGCCGGGGGCGCAGGCAGGATTCGAATGGACACCGGAGCACCGCTGTGCAGCCCCACGCCGCTGGCTTCCACCGGCTTCTGGAGCGTCGTTTCAAAGCGCATCCCGCACCTCCTTGGCTAGCATCTTTAATCGGTGTGCAACTTAACTGCCAGCAAGCAAGTCTTTTATTTACAATAAATTGCCAATTGTTAACTGTTGCGGAATTGCAACACATCTGGTTTGAGCCGTGGCGAGGATGCCGCACTCCGTCCGGGCGGGAGTATCATTGAACAAGCATGGAAAAGCCCAAGCTGTTCCTTATTGACGCCTTCGGCTACATCTTCCGCGCCTACCACGCCCGGGCTCGCTCCGGCGCCCCACCGATGCGGACCCGCACCGGCATCCCCACCGAGGCGGTGTACATCTTCCACAACATGCTTCGCCGCCTGCTGGCCGAACACAAGCCGTCCCACATCGCGGCCGTTTTTGAGGGAGAAGGCCCAACGCTACGCGAGCAAGCCTTCGAACAATACAAGGCGAACCGCCCCGAGGCGCCGCCTGACTTGACCGAGCAGATCCCCTGGGTGCGCAAGCTTCTGGACGCTATGCGGATCCCCGTGCTGAGCGTGCCCGGCTACGAAGCCGACGACCTCATCGGGACCGTGGCCCGGCAAGCGGCGGATTCCGGCTGGGAGGTGGTTATCGTCTCGAGCGACAAAGACCTTCTGCAACTGGTCTCCAGCGGCATCAGGGTGTACAACCCGATGAAAGACGAGTGGTACGATGCGGCCAAGGTCCGGGAGTTTATGGGTGTGGACCCGGCGCAGGTTCCCGATCTGCTCGCACTGAAAGGGGACGCCAGCGATAACATTCCCGGCGCGCCTGGCATCGGCGACAAAGGCGCCCGCGATCTCATCCTCCGGTTCGGCTCCGTGGAGGCCGCCCTGGAGCAGGCTTCTGCGGTTGAGCGCAAGACCTATCGGGAGAGCCTTCAAAACAACCGCGAGCGGATCCTGCTCAGCAAGCAGCTCGCCACGATCGATACCGCGGCTCCCATCGAATGCAGCCTGGAATCCTTCGCGGCACAGGCGCCCGATCTAGACGCGCTCCGGGAGATCTACCGGGAACTTGAATTCACCAGTTTCCTAAAAGACCTGCCCGGAGGAGCGCCGGCGGAGTTGCAACTGCGGCGCCTGGAGTCGCCGGAGCAGATTGCCGGCTGGCTGGGATCCCTTCGCGCCGGAGGGCCGGTTGCGGTCGCTGTTTGCCCCGCCGGCGGAGAGCTGGTCGAGGGCGCGCTCGGTTTGGCCTGCAAGCCGGAGGAAGGCGTGTCGGTTTCGTTCCGCCACCGCGAGGCGCTGCGACCCTTGCTGGAAGATGGCGCCCGGCCGAAAATCACGCATGACCTGAAGTCTCTGCTGTTGCAGCTCGCCCGCGAGGGGATCCAGGCGCAAGGGTTCCGCGAAGACGTCATGCTGTATGCCTTTCTGCTCGAAGCCGACCCGGCTGCCTGCGCTCTGGACGGCCTGGTGGCGCGCCGGCTAAACCGCAAGCCTGCCGCCTCCTGCGAAGAGCAAGCCGCCTGCATCTTCCAACTGGCCGGACTGCTCCGCCCGGAGCTGGACCAGCTCGGCTTGCGGGAGGTGTACGAGAAGATCGACTTGCCTCTGATCCCGGTGCTGGTTCGCATGGAGCAGCGGGGGATCCGCATCGACGCCCGGGCGCTGGCTTCGCTGTCTGCGCGGATGGAGGCCGACATCCAGCGGCTCACCGCCGAGATCCACGAGCTGGCCGGGCATCCTTTCAACGTCAACTCTCCCCAGCAGCTTGCCAAGGTGCTCTTTGAAGAGCTGCGCTTGCCGGTCAACAGCAAGAGCAAGAAAACATCCACGGCCGCAGACGTTTTGGAGGCGCTGGCCCCCGAGCATCCCATCGCGGCCAAGGTGCTCGAATACCGGCAGCTCGCCAAGCTGAAGGGCACCTACGTCGACGCTCTGCCGGCGCTGATCGATCCGGCCACCGGCCGTCTGCACACCAGCTTCAATCCCGCCGGGGCGGCCACCGGCCGACTCTCATCGTCTAACCCGAATTTGCAGAACATTCCGATCCGCACCGAGCTGGGCCGCGAGATCCGGGCCGCGTTCCTGCCGCGCGAAGGATGGAAGCTGCTGGTCGCCGACTACTCCCAGATCGAACTGCGCCTGCTGGCCCACTACTCCAAAGATCCGCTGCTGGTGGAGGCGTTCCGCAACGGCGAGGACATTCACACGCGGACCGCCGCGGAAGTCTTCGGCGTGCCGCCGCTTATGGTGACCCCCGAGTTGCGCCGCAGCGCCAAGGCGGTCAACTTCGGCATTGTCTATGGCCTCAGCGCTTTCGGCCTGGCCGCCCAGCTCGGCATCCCGCAAAGCGAAGCCCAGAAATACATTCAGGGTTATTTCGATCGTTACGCGGGCGTGAAGCGTTTCCTGGAGGAACAGATCGCCGAGGTCCGCCGCAGCGGCGAAACGCGGACGCTGTTCGGCCGCCGCCGCCCGATCCCCGACATCAACAGCTCCAACCCGGCGGCGCGAGGCTTCGCCGAACGCACCGCGGTCAATACGCCGCTTCAGGGATCGGCCGCGGATCTGATCAAACTCGCGATGATCGCCATCGACCGCGAGCTTCAGTCGATGGGCGTGCAGGCCGCCATGTTGCTCCAAGTGCACGATGAGCTGTTGTTTGAACTGCCCGCCGAGGAGGTTGAGGCGGTGGGGCGGATGGTGAAGCGCGAGATGGAAAACGTATACCGGCTCGAGGTTCCGCTGGTGGCCGACATAGGAGTGGGCGACAACTGGCGGGATGCGAAATGAGCCGGGCTCATGTCCGATAATGGGGCGAGGAGGGAAATTGGGGATGTTGCGAAGAACTTTCCTGCAAGTGCCACCGCTGGTTTTCGGCGCCGGACTCACCCGCGCTGCACAAGATGCCCCCATGCCGATGACGACCCTGGGCAAGACCGGTTTGCGTGTGTCCCGCTTTTGTCTGGGCGGCGCCCACATGGCCATGGGCGGGGAGGAGAACGGAATCCGGATTGTGCGCCGGGCGATCGATCTGGGAGTGACCTTTTTGGACAGCGCGCACCTATACAGCCGGGGGCTGAGCGATGAGATCTACGGCAAGGCGCTGGAAGGAGGGTTGCGGCAGCGCGTCGTGCTGATGTCTAAAGCCGAGCGGCGGGACCGAAAGGGCGCAATGGAACAACTAGAAGACAGCCTGCGGCGCATGCGGACGGACTACCTGGACCTGTGGCAGTGCCATCAGGTGACCACCATGGAGGAGGTCGATCAGATTCTTGCGCCGGGCGGAGCGTTAGAAGCCTTCGTGCAAGCCAAGAAAGAAGGCAAAGCCCGTCACATCGGCTTCACCGGGCATGCGGACCCGGCCGTGCATCTGCGGCTGCTGGCGGCCTACGACGGCTGGGAAACGGTGCAGCACCCGGTGAACCTGGTCGATCCGCACTACCTCAGCTTCATCCGCAACGTGCTGCCCGAGGTCCGCAAGCGCGGCTTGGGCCTCATCGCCATGAAGTCCAACGCCATGGGGCCGATCGCCCAGCAGGGCATCGCCACCGTGGCGGAGTGTCTCCGTTTCACCTTGAGTCACGATGTGGACGTGGTGGTCTCCGGCGTCCAAACGGTGGAACAACTGGAGGAGAATATCGCCACCGTGAAGACCTTTCGGAAGCTCTCCCAGCAAGAGATCGACGCCATTTTGGCGCGGACGGCCAAAGGCCCGGTGGGCGTGAAGGTGGAGCGCTACAAGCGAGCTCCCGAAGGCGCGTCGCTTCGGCCGCATATCGACGGCGAGCCGGTGTAGTTTTCTGCCGGCGCCCCGGTGCAACTACGGCCCCGTCCAGTCGACGGGGGTAAGTCTCCGGTGGCATCCGCGAGACGCCCAAGGACGCGGTCTTCAGCGGCGGGGCGGCGGATCCGCGACCAAGCCGCCTCACCGCTGTACACTGGGCTTGACGGACTGGCGTGCCGCGCTTGTCGATCGACGCGCGCGGCAGGCCTGCGAAAGGTTCGAGGCGGTTCGGTTGCCATCGAAGGAGCTTGCGATGCGGATCGGCAGACTCACTGGAACGTCGGTTGCCCTAATTGTTTTATTAGCCGGAGCGTTGGGGCTGTTGTACGCGGCCAGCTTCCGCGCCATCTCCCCGCCGGCGGCGCAGATCGTCGGTCCTTACACTCCCGGGCTGCTGGCGGGCCAATTCCTCTACGTATCGGGCCAAGGGGCGCGGGCTGCCGACGGCGCGTATCCCAAGACAACCGCCGGGCAGGTCAGGCAGACGCTGGAGCATGTGCGCTCGATCGTTGAGGCCGGCGGTCTGAGCATGGATCATGTCGTCTATTCGCACATGTATCTTGCGGATCCGGCCTCATATGCGGAGGCAATGACGGCGTGGCGGGACTATTTCAAAGGCGCCGGGCCGGCGTTGGCCGTGCTGGGGGTCTCGCGGATGCCCGGCGATACGCCGGTTGAGATCAATGCCGTGGCTTTGACGGATTGGACGCGCCGAAGAGTGATCCGCGCCGGAGGTCCGGTTAGTCCCTCCGGCTCGCCGGATGCCGTTGTGGCCGCCGACCGGCTGTTCGTCTCCAGTTGCTTCGGGCTGGATGCAGGCGGCCATGCGCCCGCCGATCCCGCCGTGCAGACGCAACTGGCTCTGGAGCGGATGGGGCAGGTGCTCAAGGCAGCCGGCCTCGGCTATGACCATCTGGTGTTTGTCAATCCGTACCGCACCGCCGCGGTGCGCACATCGGAGCTGGATCGCGTTTATGCGAAGTACTTCCAGTTTGGCGACACGCCCGCGCGCGCCACGATCGAGGTGGCGCACCTGCCGTTCGGCGCGAATATCTCGTTTACGGGCGTGGCCGTACTGGATTTGGCGGCGCGCCGGTCCGTGCGCCCGAAGAACATGGCACCCAGCGCGACGGCCAGCCCGTGTGTATTTGCGGGAGACACGCTTTATTGCTCCGCCAAGTCGGCCTTCATCCCAGGGCCGAATTCCGGGATCTATGTGCCGACGGTGCAGTTACAGGTCCGCTACAGCATACGGAATCTCTTGGACGGGCTCGAAGAGGCCGGCATGGATCTGTCCAACGTGGTGGCCACCAATGTTTACTTAGACGACATCGAGGACTTCGCCAAGATGAACGCGGTATACGCGTCCTACTTCAAGGCGCCGTTTCCGACGCGGACTACGGTCCAGCCGCGGCCGCCTGTGGAGCGCAAACCAGGACCGGACGACCGCTGGCCGATGCTGGAGCAGATCTCGCTGATCGCGGTGAAGTAGTTCTTGGCCCCAATCGGGGCGATGGCTGATTGAGATTATGGGGCAACCACCGTCAGCGAAGCCGTGGCCGGTTTCAGGCCCGGGGACTCGGCCCGGACTTGAATCGCGCCCGGCCGGCCTTCTTTGGCGCGGACGATCAGCATCGCTTTGCCGAAGAAAAGCTTGTGCTGATTGTCCTGGAAGGACTCCAGCGATAGCTGATCGCCGTTGTCGATGCCGGCAATCTCGCCGGCGCCTTGCACATCGAACCGGATCAAGTTGTCGGCCAGCGGGGCGGGATTACCCTGAGCGTCGAGGGCCTCCACGAGGATGAAGGAGAGGTCCTCGCCGGTGGCCGCCAGGCGCGTCCGATCTGGAGTGAGGCGGAGGGAGGCGGGCGGCCCTGCGGTGCGAACGGTCTTTTCGCCGATCTTCGCCCCGCCTTTGTAGGCCACCACGCGAAGCTCGCCGGGTTCGTAAACGACGTCGTTCCAGCGGAGGCGGTACTTGTAGGTGACGTCGTAGTATTCGGACTCATACCGCGCCGGGTAGACGCTGAGCTCGCGGATGGCGGCGGTTGCATTCTCCGCCAACTTGGTGAACTCCACGCGCACGTAACGCGCCTGGGCGTCGGTTTCGAAGTTGGCGGGAGGGGCGCCTGCGGCCGGACCGCCGAAGAAGCCGGCGCCTCCCCTGCCTGCTCCGGGCGTGCGCGCGGCGACGGACCCTACGGTGGTCCAGGAGGAGCCGTCCCGGGACAATTTCACCTCGTAGCCCGCTGCGGCGGCGCTGCTGCCCAGCGCAAGCTGGATGTGTTTCACGGTTTGCGCCGTTCCAAGATCGACCTGGAGCCAGGGATTGCCGCCAGCGGTTTCGGCGCGCCACTCGGTGGCCGCGTCGCCGTCGACTGCAAGGCGCGGGTTAGCTCCGGAGCCGGCGGTTGCAACCTTGCCCCGTGCGAGATTCTGTGGCTTGGGAGGAACGACGCCCTTCGTCCGCCTGCCCAGGGACTTGCCATTGAGAAACAGCTCCGCCGAGTCGCCATTGGTGTAGACGAAGACGGGAACGTTCTTCCCAACGCGGTCCGGCCAGTTCCAGTGCGGCAAGACGTGGATGGTGGTCACCTCGGGACGCCAGTAGCTGCGGTACAGGTAGAAGCGATCCTTCGGAATTCCGGCCAGATCGACGATGCCGAAGTAGGAACTTCGCGCTTCTTGCATGTTCGGGGTGGGTTCGCCGAGGTAGTCGAAACCGGTCCAGACGAACTCGCCTGCCACGAACTTGTCCCTCTCCATGAGCGCGAACTCGGCATCGGGAATGTCCGACCAGGAGGCCGCGCTCAGGTCATACGAGCTGATGTAGCGCGTGCCGCCTGGGTAGTCCGTCTTGGAGCTTGCCAGGGGAAACGCATAGAAGCCGCGAGTGCTGACCGTGGAGGCCGACTCGCTGTAAAGGATGGGCCGGTCCGGGTACATCTCCCGGTAGCGCTCATAGCGGCGCATGTAGTTCCAACCGGTGAGATCGAGCGGATCGTAGACGGGGAGGGAGACCGTATTCGGCGTGTGGCAGCCGATGGCGACCGGGCGGGTGGGGTCGTGCTTCAAGACCATCTCGCGCATGGCGGCCAGACGGCCGAACGACATCCCGTCGCCCTTCTCGTCGGCCGATGTGCCGATTTCATTGCCCACGGACCAAACGAAGACGCTGGGGTGATTGCGGTCTCGCTTTACGAAGTTGGTGAGCTGCCGTTCGGCGTGGGGCAGCACGCCCGCCGGTCCGTTTAGGTTGTCCGCCGTTGCGTTCCACTTGTCGAAAGCCTCGTTCCAGACGAAAATCCCCATGCGGTCGCACAAATCCAGGACCTCCGCGGCGGGAGGATTGTGGCTGGTGCGCAGCGCGTTGACCCCCATGTCCTTCATGATCTCTAATTGCCGCTCCATCGCCCGCAAGTTGAAGGCTGCGCCCAGCGCGCCCAGGTCGTGGTGCAGGTTGACACCTTTGAGCTGCACGCGCCTTCCGTTGAGATAGAAGCCGTCGTTGGCGGTGAATTGGAAGGTCCGGATGCCAAAGGTGACCGTTTCGGAGTCCAGCTCCTTATCGCCGCTGCGGAGGGTAGCCACCAGCTTGTAGAGGTTGGGCTTTTCCAGATCCCAGCGCTGTGGCTTCATGACAAAGAACTGCTGATCGACGAGGCCGCTGCCGCCGGCCGGCGCTACGCCTCTCTTGGAGCTCTTGGCCACCTGCGCGCCGCTGGGGTCAAAGACGGCCACGTCGACCGAGAGTTCCTGATCGCCGCTTTGGTGGTTTTCGATCCAGGTTTGGACCCGTATTGTCGCCCTTGCGTCGGCGACGGCGGGCGTGGTGACGAACGTGCCCCAGTGGGCGATGTGCACTGGATTGGCCACCGTCATGGTGACCT
>JAIMAR010000061.1 GCA_023511855.1 Bryobacteraceae bacterium | reverse complement strand
GGGGAGTGGTCTGGAAGAAGTTTCGGGCCTTGAATTTGCTGTTGTTGTCGAAAATCCAGGCGGTGCCGTGGAAGTCGTTGGTGCCGCTTTTGATGGTGACATTGACCGCAGCTCCGCCGGCCATGCCTTGCTCGGCGTTGTAGGAGTTGGTCACGACATTCACGGTTTCAATGGCCTCGGCCGAAGGCACATAAACGGTGTTGGTGGGCAACCAGGGGTAGACGATGCTGACGCCGTCCAACTTCGTGTTGTTCTGAAGCCTGGAAACGCCGTTCACGTTGACGGAAAGGGAGCGCTGCGGATTGCCGGCGTCGGAGTTGTGCTCGCCATACAGGACCGCGCCGGGCACCAGAGCCATCAGGCTCTGATAGTTGCGTCCCATCGAGCCGCCGAGGGTCAGGTTAGTGATCTCCCGAGTCGTGACATTGACGTTCACATCGGAGCGGTCCGTTTGGAGCGCCGCACCAGCCGCTGAGACGGTGATGCTTTCCGTCACCTCAGCCACTTTCAGGGTTGCGTCGAAACGGCGGATCCGGTTGGCCTCAATGACCAGCCCTTGTGAGGTCACCGTTCCGAAGGCTTTCGCGCTGATCGTGATGTCGTACGTGCCGGGCTGCAAATCGGCGAACAGGTAGATGCCGCTTTCGTTGGACGTGGTTTCCTTGGAGACGCCCGTGCTAAGGTTCCTTGCCCGGACGGTGGCGCCAGGGATCGCAGCCTGGCTGGGGTCGGTAACTGCCCCGGTCAGCGAGCCGTACAAGACCTGGGCGGACGCTGTAGACGGAGTGAAAACAAACACAAGAGTGAGGAGGAGGACCAACAACTTACCGTAGATCACGGACTTCCTCCCCGGAACCTTTCGACTGCTATCCACTTCAAACATGCGCTCATTCCTCCTTAGGGATAAGCCGGAGAGGCCAGCGCACGGGCCGGCTTTGGATGGCACGGGTAACGTGCCTGCCCAGAGAACACGGCCATTCGAAGACCCCCCTGACTACTGTGTAACCCTGAGAGAGTTATACCGGAAATTGATTCAGGCGCCAAACAAAAAGAACAGTGCTACTTGCTATTTTGCATATCTAAATTGTTATTTCATCTCTGGCAAAGACGCAACCAAGACCTTCGAATGTCTCTAATCTCATAAGAACAAAGGCCGTGGCGTGGTTGAGGGTAGCCTTAGATGGCGGGCATTGGCCGTTTGGAATCTGGGGCTCGCCACTGGCTCGATTCCAGCTTCCGCTTCAACCAAAGGGTGAAATGAGAGGCGGGGACGTCTGGGCTTGGGCTGCTGCCCTAGTGCACCTCTTTGTGAATCACCTCGATCGCCTCCTCTAGTTCCTGCTGGATGGCGGGCATGACGTCGGCCATGTAGGCCCCGAATTTGCGGGAAATGGAGCGCCCTTCGGGCGACGAATAGAACGCCGCCAGGGCGTTGATCTCCTTGACCGTGAAGTGCTTAGTCACGGCTTGCAGAGTGATCTCCTCGATGCGCTCCACCTTGATCACTTTGCGCAAGGCCGCCTTGAACGGCTCCTGACGGTCCGGCGGGAGCTGCGAAGCCACCTGTTCGATGGTCCCGGCCACCAGCTCCTCCGGCGGCACGGCTTTCAGGTACCGCTTGGCCGCCGCCAGCCGATTGGAGGGGGTATCGGGAGCCGCCGCCGGCGCGCCTGCACGGCTCTGCGCCGCCAGCGGGCCTGCTAGAACCAGGCATAAAATCAGACAAAGTCTCATAGCGCCTCTGACGTTTCGTAGCACCTACCAGGGTACGCTATCATGAGCTTGGACCGGCGCGGGCTTCCGCCTTTGCCGTCCACTGCGTATGGCCCTGATCACGATCTCTGGACAACCCGGATGCCGCGAAGAGGAACTGGCCCGGGTTACGGCCCAAAAGCTGGGTTTTGAGCTGGTGACGGCCACCCGGCTGGGCGTTTTGATGAAGCAGGAGTTCGGAGAGGATAAGGCGCTGTTTGAAAAGGCCCAGCGGCCTGCGCTGCTTTCCATTTTGGCCCGCCTGGCCACCGAACACCATTTGGTGGTGTGCGCCCCGGGCGCGGAGTGGGTTTTTCAGAACTTCCTGGGCGTTCTGCGGGTGCGCCTGGTGGCGCCGGAGGGCCGGCTGGTGGGCATGCTCATGTTGGACCGGCGGATCGACCGGCCATCGGCCCGCAAGCTGCTGAAAGAGTTGGACGCACAGGAGCGGGCCGAGCGCCGGCGGAAATTCGGCCGTGCGACGGCTCCCCCGGAGCTGTTCGACCTGGTGCTGAACGCCTCTTCTCTCGAGACCGATCAAATGGCCGAGCTGATCGAGGCCGCGGTGCGGGCTCGGGGCCTGGTGGAACAGGGCTTGCTCAGCGCCGCCGCCGACGCCCAGCTCCAATTCCAGGCCCGGCTGCAACTATCCCGGTACGGCATTATTCCGGCGGGGGCAGCCACCCTCAAGCGCAATCCCTTCTCCCACCCCAGCGAGGAGATCTTCGCCAACCTGCTGGACTTCTACCGCATCGCCTGGGAGTATGAGCCGCACAGCTTCCCCATTCAGTGGGACAAGGACGGGAAAGTACTGGAGTCCTTTACGCCGGATTTCTACCTTCCCGAGTTCGACTTATACGTAGAACTAACAACCATGAAACAATCCCTGGTTACAAAGAAGAACCGGAAGGTAAAATTGCTCCGGGAGATCTATCCTCACATTAACATTCAGGTCTTTTACCAGAAAGACTTCCAGAACCTGATCTTTAAGTACGGCTTGGCCGAGAGGCCGGTGCGAACATGAGCGAAGCGCAGTTGCCGCAACTGGAGCGCATTCTTTTTACCGAGGAACAGATCCGCGAGCGCATTCGCGAAGTGGCGGCTGAGATCTCTGAACAGTACCGGGACAAGGACCTGAAGCTGATCGGCGTACTGAAAGGGTCGGTCTTTTTCCTCACCGCTCTGGCGCGTGAAATCACGATTCCGGTGAAGATCGATTTTCTGGCGATCTCCAGTTTCAGCAACCGGGGCGCGGCGCCCGGCATGGTGCGGATCGCCAAGGACCTGGACGAGTCCATCGAGGGGGAGGACATCCTGCTGGTGGAGGACATCGTGGACACCGGCTTTACCGCGCGCTATCTGCTTCAAACGCTGGCGGGACGCGGGCCCAATTCGCTCGCCATCTGTACGCTGCTGGACCGCACCCCGTGCCGCATCGTCCAGGTGCCGGTCGCCTTTCGTTGCTTCGAGATTCCGGACCGCTTTGTGATCGGGTTCGGCCTGGATTACCGCCAGCTCTACCGCAACCTGGGTTACATCGCGGTCCTGAAAACCTAGGCGGGCTTCAGCCCCGCCGCGCAAACCGGGGGTTGCCCCGAAGCGTCGGCAAACAAAGCAGTTATTGAAATACCTCCGCTCCGTTTCCTCTCACGCCCCGGGCGGTTCGCCTCGCGAACTTTCCTTTTTTCAGAGATTTCATAGCCTCTTCAAGCACTTTTTTCTTGAGCCGTAGCTCAAAGAGGCTTATCATATAAGTTAGTGGAGGAGGGTAGCCGGCGATGAGCAACTGCATCCTCTTCATCTCCCCACGGGCGGAAGATGTCCGAACGCTCTCGATGATGTTGGACCCATCGCGGGTGACGATCCGCCACGCCGCCGGATTGCGGCAGGCCTTGGAGCTGCTGGCTCAACAGACCTTCCCCGCTATCCTCACCGAATCCCACCTGCCGGACGGCGACTGGCGGGACGTGGTTCAGTATGTGCGTCAACACGCGGAAAAGACGGCTGTGATCGTAACCGACCGGTTTGCCGACGGCCGTTTCTGGATTGATGTCTTGGAAGGCGGCGCTTACGACCTGCTGCCTCAACCCTTTTACCGTGCGGAGGTGGAACGGATCTTGGCGGCGGCCATGAACCCGCCCCAAGTGAACCGGGCCTTGCCTGCGGCATAATGGTTCTTCCACGGGGAGGAACCGGTGCCGCAAAGCATGGAGAACTTTGTATCTGAAAACCAGGAACGATTTCTAGCGGAACTCTGCGACTACGTCCGCATCCCCAGCGTCAGCACCCTGCCGGAACACGCGCCGGACATGCTGCGCGCGGCGGAATTCGCCGCCCAGGCCATGCGAGGCGCCGGGCTGGAGAACGTGGAGGTGATTCCCACCTCCCGCCACCCGCTGGTTTACGCTGACTGGATGCACGCGCCCGGCAAGCCTACCGTGCTGTGCTACGGCCACTACGACGTGCAGCCGGTGGATCCCGTGGAGGAATGGCGCACGCCGCCCTTCGAGCCCACCCTCGTGAATGGCAGCCTCTACGCGCGCGGAAGCGCCGACGACAAAGGCCAATCTTATACTCACATCAAAGCCGTCGAGGCCTTGCGCGCCGTAAACGGAACGCTCCCGCTCAACGTAAAGTTCCTGCTGGAGGGCGAGGAGGAGATCGGCGGAGAGTCCATCAGCAAGTACGTCCCCGCCAACCGGGACAAGCTGCGCGCCGACGTAGCCTTGGTAAGCGACACCTCCATGTATGCCGAGGGCATGCCATCCTTGTGCACCGGCCTGCGGGGCTTAATTTACCTCGAGGTGGAAGCCTGGGGGCCCTCCCGCGACCTGCACTCGGGCAACTACGGAGGCGCCGCCCCGAACGCGGTTTACGGGCTGATCGAGCTGCTGGCCAAGGCCAAGAACCGCCGCGGAGAGATCCAGATCCCCGGCATCTACGACGACGTCGAGCCCCCCTCGCCCGCTGAGAAGCAGAGCTGGGACAACCTTCCTTTCGACGAGAAGGAGTTTCTCAAAAAGGAAGTCGGCGCCAAAGCCCTGACCGGCGAACCCGGCTATTCTGTCCTCGAGCGGATCTGGGCGCGGCCGACCTTCGAGGTCCACGGCATCGCGGGCGGCTTCACCGGCGCCGGAGCAAAGACGGTGATTCCGGCCAAAGCCACCGCCAAGGTCAGCTTCCGCCTGGTCGCGAAGCAGGATCCGGAAAAGGTGATCGCGGCATTCCGTGAGTTCGTCCGTAAGAAAACTCCCAAAGGGATCCGCACCGAGGTCCGTGTGCTGAGCGCCGCCCCGGCGGTGGTGGTCAACCCGGACCATCCCGCCATTCGGGCTGCGGCCGAAGCTTTCCAGCTCGTCTTCGGCAAGCCCACTGTGTTCATCCGCTCCGGGGGCTCGATTCCCATCGTCGGGGAGTTCGCGCGCCACCTCGGCATCCCCACGGTGCTGATGGGATTCGGATTGCCCGATGACGGATTGCACGGCCCCAACGAGAAGTTCCTTCTGGACCATTTCTACAAAGGAATCCTGACGGTTGCCCGCTTCTTCCAACAGTACGGCCAGTAGCGCGCCGGCCACGGGACGGCAGGAGAAGCTGTTCCGGTCCGCCGGGCTGGTGTCCTTCTCGGTGCTGATCAGCCGCCTGAGCGGCATGGTGCGCGAGATGATCATGGCCCGCCTGTTCGGCGGAGGCGCCGGACCGGTCTACGACGCCTTCCTGCTGGGCTTCCGCATCCCGAACCTCACCCGGGACCTGTTTGCGGAAGGCGCGCTGTCGTCGGCCTTCGTTCCAACCTTCACCAGCTATCTGGCCACCAAGGATCGCCAGGAGGCCGCCCGGCTGGCGAATCTGGTGGCCACCGCGATCCTGCTGGCCGTGGGCGGCTTCTGCGTATTGGGGATCATCTTCAGCCCCGCGCTGGTCCACCTGCTGGCGCCCGGTTTCGACCAGGTTCCCGGAAAGCACGAACTGGCGGTCCGCATGACCCGCATCATGTTCCCGTTCCTGCTGCTGGTGGCGCTGGCCGCCCAGGCCATGGGAATGCTGAACGCGTGCAACCAGTTCGCCGTGCCCGCTTTCTCCTCGACTTTCTTCAACCTGGGTTCCATTTTCTTCGGCCTCACGCTGGGCTTTTGGGCCGGACCCTGGCTGGGCCTGAGCGCCATCGAAGGCATGGCCTACGGCGTCGTTTTGGGCGGCGCGCTGCAACTGGCCAGCCAGCTCCCTAGCCTCCGCCGGCAGGGCTTCCATTTCCGATTGGCCTGGGACTGGTCGCACCCGGGTCTGCGGCAAATCCTCTCGCTGATGGGACCGGCCATGCTGGGCAACGCCGCAGTGCAGGTGAACGTGCTGGTGAACACCAACCTCGCCACGGGCATCGTGGACCGGGTCACAGGTTTGAATGGGCCGGTGAGCTGGCTCTCTTATGCGTTCCGCTTCATGCAGTTACCCCTGGGCCTGTTCGGCGTCGCCATCGCTACGGCCACGCTGCCCGCCATCTCGCTGAGCGCGACCCAGGGCAATCTGGAGGAGTTCCGGCGAACCTTGAGCCGGTCGTTGGGCATGGTCTTTCTGCTCACGATTCCCTCCTCGATCGGGCTGGCGGTGCTGGGCGAGTCCATGATCGGGGTCATCTATGAGGGCGGCAAGTTTCACGCATACGATACGCATCAGACGGCGGTGGCTTTGTCGTTCTATGCCGTGGGACTCGCCGGATACTCGGCGATCAAGGTTCTGGCCCCGGCCTTCTATGCCCTGAACGACAGCCGCACGCCGATGCTGGTGAGTTTGATGTCGATCGCCATCAACTACGCCGTTGCCTCCACGATGGTGCGCACCGGGACTCTGGGGCACGCCGGTCTGGCCCTGGCCACGTCGATCGTCGCCCTGGCCAACTTCACGGCCCTGTTCTGGCTGCTGCGGAACCGGCTGGGTGGGATTCATGGGAGGGCCCTGGCCTCGAGCGTGGCCCGTATCCTGGGGGCAGCCGCACTCATGGGGTTGCTGTTGATCCCGGCGGACTCCTGGTTGCAATCCTGGCTGGGGGTCTCCCGCTGGGCCCGGCTGTTGAACCTGGCGGTCACGGTTCCGGCCGGGGCGGCGGTGTTTTACTTAGCCTGCCGCTGGCTGAGGGTCTCCGAGTTGGAGATGGCGACGCGGGCCTTGCTGGCGCCGCTGGGGCGGTGGGCGGCCGCCCGGCGTGATAGAATTTGAACTGTAGATGTCACCAGACCTAAGGCTGGTCCTCCATCTGCAAGATCTTGACAACCAGATCCGGGAATTGCAGAGAGAGATCAGCGCCCTGCCCAAGCACATCGCCGAGATCGAGAAAACCCTCGACGTTCACACCCGCAAATGGGAGGCCGACAAGGCCGCCCTGCAAGCCAACCAGCGCGAGCGCAAAAGCCTGGAGGGCGACATCCAAATGCAGGAGCAGAAGGTCTCGCGCCTGCGCGACCAGATGATGTCGGCCAAGACCAATGAGCAGTACCGCGCGTTTCAGAAGGAAATCGAGTACTGCCAGAACGAGATCCGGAAGATGGAAGACCGGATCCTGGCCCTGATGGAAGAATCCGAGCCCCTGGAGGCGAACGTCCGCAAAGCCGAGGCGGCGCTCAAAGAGGAGCGCCAGCGGGTGGAGAGCGAGAAGGCGGCCGCGCGGGAGCGGACGGCGCAAGACAAGCGGGCGGTTGAAGAACTGCAACGCCAGCGGGAAGAAGTGGTCCGGCAATTGAAGCCTGCGGTCTATGCGGCTTATGAGAAGATCCGGGCCAAGCGGGGAGGAATCGCCGTGGCGGAGGCCAGCGATGGCCGCTGCTCGGCCTGTCACATCGCTTTGCGCCCCCAATTCTTTCAAGACCTGCGGCATCTGGAGCAGGGCGTGATGTTCTGCGAGACCTGCGGCCGCATCCTGTACTACCAGCCGCCGGTACCGATCGAGGACCCTGCCGCGGACACCACGGCGCCGGCCTCCTGAGGCGCCGCGCAGGCCGGGGTACAATGGAGATGGCTAGCGATGATCCCATTAACAACAGTGGGCGAATTACGCGCGCAGATCCAACAGGCATACCAGCAATGGAGTATGCATCGAGACTCTGAGGTTCGTTCCGTGCACAGGGGGGTGGAATGGCCCGGCCTTGGGGCGAGCTTCCTGCGCGGGCTTGCAAGCGCGTTTCGCCTCTACCCGGAAACGCAGTTCCCCTCCGCAGGGCTATCGCGCCGCTACGTTTGCGCCAGCCCCTGGGAGCGGGATTGGCGTAGAGTCGGAGAAGACATCTTTCAGGCTTTAGTTAGATTCGAACCCATGGACTCCTCCAGTGCCTCAGGAACCGGAACCCCACGCCCAGCAAACACCGTTAGCGCCCGCTGAGAGCAAGAGGAAAGTCGTAGCTCTCGAGCTTCAGTTTTTCGGACCTCTTCCGCCGCCGGAGTTGCTCGCCGCATATGAGCGGATCCTGCCCGGAGCCGCTGATCGCATCATCCGCATGGCCGAAGAAGAGGGCCGGCACCGGCGCTCGCTGGAAAACAGAGCTGTGGACGCGGACATCGAGGCCATGCGCAGGCAATTTACAGAGGCGCGATTGGGACAGGTCTTCGCCTTTCTCATCGCAGTGATGTTTATCGCTTCCGGAACCTATCTCGTTACTGTCAAGGACAACACAGCGGTGGGACTGCTTTTCGGGGCCGTGGGGCTGGGAGGCCTCGTTAGCACGTTTATCTGGGGCCGTTCGAAACGACCTCAGGGAGAAGACAAGGGGAAGAAGGGTTAAGCTCTACCGCAGGTCCCCCACAATTTGCGCCCGCCCGGTCTGGGCCAGTAGACTGAGTACGCGAAAGCTATGCCCGCCAAGAGCAAGACTGGCCGCCGGTCCGCAGGCGCTCCCAGCCGTAAAGACCGCGTGCAACGAATCCTGGATGCGCTCGACCAGCTTTATCCCGGCGCCACCTGCGCGTTGCACCACAAAGATGCCTGGCAATTGCTGGTCGCCACCATTCTGAGCGCCCAGTGCACCGACAAGCGCGTCAACGAAGTCACCCCCGGCCTGTTCCGCAAATACCCCACGGTGGCCGACTTCGCCGCCGCCAGCCAGGAGGAGCTGGCGCAGGACATCCGCTCCACGGGCTTTTTCAATAACAAGGCCAAGGCCATCCGCGGGGCCGCCCGGAAGATCCTGTCCGACTTTGGAGGCCAGGTGCCCCGCACCATGGAGGAAATGCTGACCATCCCCGGCGTGGCCCGCAAGACCGCCAATGTCGTTCTCGGCACTGCCTACGGATTGCCCACCGGCATTGTCGTCGACACGCATGTCCAGCGGATCGCCCGGCGGCTGGATTTAACCAAGGAAAAGGATCCGGTCAAGATCGAACAGGACTTGATGAAACAGATCCCTAAGGATCGCTGGATTCTGTTTTCCCACCAGATGATCCACCACGGAAGGAATCTCTGCGTGGCCCGGAAACCCAAGTGCGCCGAGTGCCCCATGGACTCGTTCTGTTACGCCAAAGATAAGACCACCCGGGCGTAGGCCGGGAGCCACTCCGGACGCCCGCCGATCCCACCATGCCGCAGCCGGTATCCATCCTGTTTGGGTTCGCCTTCACCGTGCTGGCGGCCACAGCCTCAGGCAGGATTCTGCTGGCTCGCCTCAGACTGCGGTTTCACCGGACCGAAGAGTTCGTGCTGGCTTTCTATGTGGGCTCGGCTTGCCTGAGCCTGCTGGTGTTCGCGATGGCGGCCGCCCATCTGTTGTACAAAGGCGTGTTGCTGGCGGCGGGAGCTGCCGCGGTGGGGCTGGCCTTCCGGCTGGGGCTGCACCGCCCGGGGGGCGAGCCGCTGCCGGCGCTTCCGCGGTTCTGGCGGATCCTGTTCGGGTTGATCTATGCGGCGTTTCTGCTGGTCTATTTCACCAACGCCATGGCGCCCGAGCGCAGCCCGGACGGCAGCACCTACCATTTAGGGCTGGTGGCCCGCTACTTGCGGGCCCACGGCTTCGAGCGCATCACCACCAACCTCTACGCCAACCTCTCGCAGGGCGTGGAGATGCTCTACCTGTTCGCCTTCGCCTTCGGTAAACACTCAGCGGCGGCGCTCGTGCACTTTGCTTTCCTGGCCACGCTCCCGCTGGCGATGCTGTGCTACGCCAAGAGATTCGGTTTCCCGGCGGCGGGCGCAGCCGGAGCGCTGATCTTCTTCGCCAGCCCGGTAGCCGGGATGGACGGGACCACGGCTTACATCGATGTGGCGGTGGCAGCCGTTCTGTTCGGCGTCTTCTATCTGCTTCAGATCTGGGATCAGCAGCGCGACCACCGCCTGCTGGTGCCCGCAGGCTTACTAGCCGGCTTCGCCTACGCCGCCAAGTACACGGCCGGAATGGCTATTCCCTACGCACTGGGCCTGGTGGCCTGGAAGCAGATCCGGGCGCGCCGCCCCGCGCTCAAACCGCTGGCCTTGCTGGCCGCCTGCGCCGCCCTCGTGGCCGCCCCTTGGGTGGTGAAAAACTGGGTGTGGCTGGGAAATCCTTTCTCGCCTTTCCTCAACTCGGTCTTCCGCAACCCGCACGTGCACATTGCCATGGAGCAGGAATACCGGGAGTATTTCCGCCACTACGATCTGGCAAGCCGGTGGGAGATCCCGGCCGAGGTTACGTTCCGCGGCTTCCGGTTAAACGGGCTGTTGGGGCCGGTGTTTCTGTTGGCGCCGCTGGGCCTGCTGGCTCTGCGCGAGCGCGCCGGACGCCAGATCTGGCTGGCCGCGCTCGTGTTCAGCGCCGCCTATCCGGCCAACATCGGCACCCGCTTCCTGCTGCCCGCTGCGCCTTTACTGGCCCTGGCCATCGCCATGACCGCCGCCCGCGCGCGCGGCATGGCGGCCCTGCTGGTGATCGCCCACGCGCTGGCGAGCTGGCCCTCCCACATCAAGACCTACGCCGATCCCAGCGCCTGGAAGATCGACAAACCGCTGCCCTGGAAACAGGCGCTGCGCATCGAAAGCGAGGACGGCTGGTTGTCGAGGGTGATGCCGGCTTACCCCATCGCCCGCATGATCGAGCAGGAGGTTCCGCCGGGCCAGCGCGTGTTCAGCTTCCAGCAGGTGGCGGAAGCCTATACCACGCGCGAGATTCTGGTCGGCTACGCCGGCGCTTTCAATCAAACCCTGTTCGATACGCTGTGGGTCCCCCTGTCCTAGGACTGGATCCCCCGGCGCGAAGTCGTCTTCCGGTTCGCTCCGCAACGCCTCCGGGCCGTGCGCGTGACGCTTCGCACGGCCTTCGACAAGGACTCCTGGGCCATCAACGAGGTGCGCCTGCTCCGGCAAGGGATCGAGATCCTGCGGACGCCCGCCTGGCGGTTGGTGGCCCGTCCCAACCCTTGGGAGATCGATCTGGCCTTCGATGGCAACCTCGCCACGCGCTGGCGGAGCTGGGAGAGCCTCCGGGCGGGCATGCATGTCGAGGTGGGGCTTGGCGGCTTGGAGGAACTGGATCAGGTGACACTGATCTGCCCGCTGGCTCCCTGGGACCTGAAGATGGAGCTCCGCGGCCTGAGCGAGGCAGGGCGCTGGGAACCGCTCGGAGGCGAGCCGGAACACATTTTGGGCGAGGAGCCGCAGGGGCTGCGCCGGGCGGCTACGGCCAGTTTTTTGCGGCGCGGAGTGAACTGGCTGTTAATATCCGGCTCCGACTTTGGGGCAAAGGATTTCGAGCAACGGGCCGCCGAGTGGGGCCTGGAGTTCATCGCCGAACGCAACGGCGCGCGGTTGTACAGGATTCGGGAACCTTAAGCCGCAGGCGTGCAGGCCGAGCCGCGGTTGACGCTCCTGCCACCAACCCCTACAATGGAAGTGCGAGGAGGCCGCATGCTAAGAAGCATAGGTTTGCCCGAGCTCGCGATCATTCTGGGAATCGCCGTACTGCTGTTTGGCGGCCGCAAGATCCCGGAACTGGCCAAGGGTTTGGGTGAAGGAATCCGCAACTTCAAGCACGCCCTGAAGGGCGAAGAAAAAACCGAAGAAAAGAAGCAGGCTTAGGCTTCCTTGCGCCGCTCGCCGTTTGAGCGGAACGCACTCCGGTCTCGTAAACAACGTTGCAGATAAGAAAACCCCGCGGCAAGCCGCGGGGTTTTTCATCTGGTGCAGCCGTTGAACCCGCCGCCTACTTCTTTTTGGGCGGGACAATCGCGTCCTTGACCGCTTTGGCGACGCGGAACTTGACCACCTTTTTGGCTGGGATCTTGATCGGCTCGCCTGTGGCGGGGTTGCGGCCCATGCGGGCTTTGCGCTCCACCCGGACCAGCCGGCCCAGGCCAGGCAATACGAAAACACCGGTCTTCTTGGTTTGCTCGACGGCAGTGGCGGCGTACACATCCACGAACGCCTTGGCCACCTTGTTGCTGACGCCGCAGGCTGCGGCGATTTTCTTAACGAACTGGCTCTGCGTCATGCGTTTGTCGGCCATAATCCTCCTTGACGACTCTTCCCATTGATCGAATCCGGCTGGAGGCCCTTTCCGGCGCTTTGGCGACTGCATTCGCGGCCGGCTGCAATGCCTTCCATCCGAATTGCTACCTCATGATAAGAGAAGTTTTCGAAGAAGTAAAGAGAAATTTGCGAAAATTGGGCAGTTTTCTTGGGAATTTGCTAAAAAAATCGCCGAAAGCCCCGGTCCATGGCCTCTCGGAGGCCTCCCTGCCCCTCCGCGCGCCCCCGTTATGCGGCCGGCGGCACCCTGCCCAGGCGCCGCCAGCCTACGGGGGACAGGGCCGAAGCGCGGCCCCGGGCGCTAACATCCAACAGCCGGCGTGGGAGGCGGTCCCTGCCTCCTCCCCGTTCCAGTTCAGACGCGCCGGAAGCCAGCCTGCGGGGAGTTCCAGGCGCATTTCCGAGACGCCCCGGCTGATCAGCAACACCTCGCCGGTATCAGGGAACCACTGAGCCTGTATGCGGGCGGTGAAGTTCTCCTCGCGGCGCGGCAGCACCACCCGGGTTTCCAGGCGCAGGCGCTGACCACCCCGCTGCACCATCAATGCCACCGGCCGCTCCTCTGACAACTGATCCATCAGGGCCTGGAACGCCGCGCCGTTTTCGACCGGGCGGCCGCCGACCGCCACGATCCGGTCGCCGATCCGCAGGGGGCCGCGGTAATTCTCGGGCAGGCGCTCGACTTGGACCCCCGGCCCGGGATCCGTCCGGCTGTAGCCAAATCGTCCTAATTCAAAATACGCTCCCGAGCTGGGCGGAACGCGGCTCACCGGCAGCGCGTCATTGCGCTGAGCGGGATCGAAGCGGGTGATCTGGATCCAATAGCAGCGGGCGAAGGCCGGATTGCCCGTCTCGCAGTCCACTTTCGCCGGATAGCGTTCCAGCCGGTGGCCGGAGAGCCATTCAAGCGCCGCCTCGGGCGGTGTTGCTTCGGGCGGGTGTAGGACGGCGTTGTAGCCGGCAGCCTCCAGTTTACGCAGCGCGGGCTCGGCGGCCGGCCGGGGCGCGGCCCACAGCACTGGCACAAGTGAGGTGTTGGCCCCGAACAACCGGTTGGTTTCTATGGCCTCCCAGGCGTCCCCGCCGAGCACGGCTATTGCGGCAAACCGGTGGGGGATGCGGGAAGCGGCGTAGAACGCTACAGGCGCGGCGTCGCCCGAGGCCGCCAAATAGACGCGGGCCGGATCCGCTTCCAGGCGGACGCCGGCGTCGGCGGCTGCCGCCTCGAGCAGCCGCGCGGAGCCATCGGCCCAGTCCGCGGAACCGCTCCACCGGCCGAAAGGAACCGCCAGCGCCCAGCCGCGGCTGGAAGCAGGCCCATGCCACTGTTCGAAGGCGGCCAGCGCCGCGGCGCGCTCCAGTTGCGGCGGGACGGCGACGAGCAGCGGGACCGGCCCCTCAGCCTGTTCCGGCCGCACGCCGTAGTAGCTCAGAGCGCCGCCGGAGAGCGAGACACGAAACTCGGCCGGGGTTTGGCCACCCAGGGCGGCAAGGGCCCAAGACGCGAAGACCAGAAGGCGCAGGGGCATTCCGGCGTCTCCTTTGGCCATCACTGGCGCAGGCGGCTGCGGATGCGCTTGCTCAGCCGCTCGATTTCCTCGGTGGTCTTGACGGCGCGGACCGAAAGAATCCGAGGTCCACTCTTCTCGAGTTCCGCCTTCAGACTCTGGGCAAGGTCCACGAGTCTGGCGGCATCTTTCAAATTCTGCTCGTGGTCCCGGCGCAGCAACTCTTCTTTTTGAAGTTTCCCTCCCGGAAGCCGGATTTCGGGTTCCTCGGAGGGCTCCTGGGCGCGTAGCCCCGCCTCAGAAATTAGCAGCGCAGCGCAGACGCCGAGCACGAACAGTTGGGCAAAACTGGCCAGTCTGCTCATCGGCTACTGCTATCATAACGGCTTATGGAGGACGTGAACATTGGAATCATCGGCCTGGGCAACGTCGGCTCAGGCACGGTGACGATCCTGGCGGAGAACGCGGATCAGATTGCGCTGAAGCTAGGCTTCCGGCTTCGGGTCAAGATTGTCTCCAGCCTGGATGCGGACAGCCGGCAATTGCCGGAAGAGCTGGGCCCGGTGGAGAGGACGCTGGACTGGCGGCGCGTGGCCACGCATCCTGAAGTTGACATCGTCGCCGAGCTGGTCGGCGGAACTACGGTTGCGCGGGAAATCCTGGAGACGGCCATCGACCACAAGAAATCGGTGGTGACGGCCAACAAGGAGCTCATGGCGCTCTATGGGCCGGACCTTTGGGACCGGGCCATCCGAGCCGGCGTGAACGTGGCGATGGAGGCCAGCGTCGCCGGCGGCATTCCGATCCATGCGGTGTTGCGCGAGGGAATCTCGGGCGACCGGATCGTGGCCCTGTACGGAATCCTGAACGGCACTAGCAACTACATCCTCACGGAGATGGAGAAGCGCGGGGACCCGCTGGAGAAGGTTTTGGCCGAGGCGCAGCGGCTGGGCTATGCCGAAGCCAATCCCAGCGCCGATATCGACGGCTGGGACGCCCGCTCGAAATTGGCCCTGCTGGCGGCGCTCGCTTTTGGAGAGCGCATCACGCCTTCCGACATTTTTACCGAAGGAATCCGGCGAATCATGCCCATCGATTTCCAGTACGCGCACCGGCTGGGGCACACCATCCGGCTGATTTGCGCCGCGCGCCAAACCAAAGATGGTCTGATTCTGTCGGTGCGGCCTTCCTTGATCCCGCAGTCCACCATTCTGGCGAGCGTGCAGGGCTCCTACAACGCGGTGTGGGTGAAAGGACGATACGGCGAGGACACGTTCTATTACGGCCGAGGGGCGGGCTCGCGGCCTACCGGCGTGGCGGTCGTGAGCGACCTGATGCGGGTGGCGCGGGAGATCCGCTACGGAAGTCCCGAGCGCGTCTCGCCGTTCGCCCACGAGCGGCTGGGAGAGTATCAGCCGATCCCCGTGACCCGCCAGAAGCGGGCCTACTACCTGCGCTTCCGGGTGACGGACCGGCCGGGCATCATCGCCGCGCTGGCCGGGGTGCTAGCCGAAAAGCGCATCAGCCTGGAGGCGGTGTTGCAACTGCCTTGCGCGACCAAGAACGATCTGCCGTTCGTCATTACGGTGGAGCCTTCGCCGGAGGGCGCCGTCCTGGAGGCGGTCGAGAAGATGTCTTCGATGGACTTCTTGCTGGAGCCGCCCCTGGCGCTCCCGATCGAAGAGGGCCTGTAGGCGGGAAACTCCCCGCCCGGCGGCCTCCGGCTTGGGCGACACGAGGGTTAGGAGGCGCGCGCCATGGGCATGTTGCCGGCCGCAGCATCTTTGCGCGCCGCCCTCAGAAAGGCCCCGATGCACCGGGTAGCCTGGCGGGTGCGGTGTTCGTTTTCAATGAGCGCAAAGCGCACGTAGCCTTCGCCCAGCGGGCCGAAGCCCAGCCCCGGGGAGACGGCCGTGAGGGCCTTCTCCAGCAGGAGCTTGGAGAACTCGACGGAGCCTAAGTGCTGGAACGGCTCGGGGATAGGGGCCCAGACGAACATCGTGGCGCGGGGAGGCTCGACGATCCAGCCGGCGCGGCGCAAGCCCTCAATCAACACGTCGCGGCGCTTCTGATAGGTGGCGCAGATTTTCTTGGTGTCCTCCTCACATTCGCGCAGGGCGACGATGGAGGCGATCTGGATGGGCTGGAACACGCCGTAGTCGAGGTAGCTTTTGATGCGCGCCAGGGCCGCGATCATCTTGCGGTTGCCGAGGCAGTAGCCCACGCGCCAGCCGGCCATATTGAAACTCTTCGACATGGAGTAGATCTCGACGGCCACCTCCTTGGCTCCGTCCACCTGGAGGATGCTGGGCGGGACGTAGCCGTCAAAGCCGAGGTCGGCATAGGCGAAGTCATGCACGACCATGGTGCCGTGGTGAGAGGCAAGCCGGATGATCTCCTTGAAGAAATCCAAATCCACGCACTGGGTGGTCGGGTTGTGCGGGAACGAGATCAGGATCATCTTGGGCTTAACCGCCGACTTGCGGTAGTGGTCTTCCAGGCGGTTCAGAAAGCTGGCCGGGTCCGGCATCGGCATCGTGTGGGCGCGGCCCTCGGCCATGATCACGCCGTACTGGTGAATGGGGTAACAAGGGTTGGGGCTGACGACCTCGTCGCCGGGACCGATCACCGCAAAGAGCAGGTGGGCGCCGGCGTCCTTGGCCCCCATGGTGACAATCGCCTCCGTTTCGGGATCCAGCTCAACCTGGTACTTTTTCCGATAGTGCTTGACAATTTCCTCGCGCAGGCGGGGAATGCCGCGCGACAAGGAGTACCGGTGGTTTCGTGGATTCCGCGCGGCCTCGATCAGCTTGTTGACCACCGGGCGCGGCGTGGCGCCGTCGGGGTTGCCCATGCCGAAGTCCACGACGTCCAGGCCGGCGGCACGCATGCGGGTTTTCATCTCGGTGACCACAGCCAGGACGTAAGGGGGCAGCTTGCTGATGCGATAGAACTCGTCGGGAATCGAACTCATACGTTTCATTCTAAAGCATGCGGCGACGCAGTCCTGAATCTGATGGGCGGGCGGCGAGTGCTGTAGAATTGGAATTGTTGAAACGGGCTGCGGCGCGTTTCGTCCTTACGATTGTTAGTCCTTATTCGAACGGAATAGCCTTATGACGATTCGAACTCTGGCGATGGGGGCCGGTCTGCTGGCTTGGGCGGCGCAGGCGCAGACGCCAACGGCTGCGGGCGGCGATCTCCGCGGCGGGGCGGAGGCTCTGGCGCTGGTGCCTGCCTGGTTTGAGCCGGACTCGAGCGGAAGCCGCTACGTGGCCCGCAGCGAGGGCTACCACCTTTTGCTCGACGCCTCGGGGGCCCGTCTGTTCCTAACCAGCTCGGAACAACCAGCCAGTCTGAGAATCGCGCCGGCGGGCGCCAAGCCGGCGCGGAAGCTGGAAGCTCTGGAGCCGCTGGCCGGCCGGACGAACTATTTGATCGGCCAGGACCGCAATCAGTGGAAGCATGGGGTCCCGCATTTCGGCAGGGTGAGGTATCGGAGCGTTTACGACGGAATCGACCTGGATTTCCGCAGCAGCGGAAGGCGGATCGAGTACGATTTCCTGGTGGCGCCCGGCGCGGACCCATCGCAGATCGCCTTGCGCTTCGAGGGCGGCGAATCCATGCGGCTGGAAGAAGACGGCACGCTGGTGATTGCCGCGGGCGGGCAGGAGATCCGGCAGCCGCCGCCCCACGCGTTTCAGGAGTGGACCGAGAATGGAGTCGTGCAGCGGGCGCAAGTGGAGTCGGGCTACCGGCTCGGCGAGGACGGCCTAGTCCGCTTCGCCTTAGGCCCTTACGACAACAGCAAGACGCTGGTGATCGACCCGGTGCTAATCTTCGCGGGTTACTATGGCGGCAATCGGGAAGACATTCCGACCGGCGTGGCGATGGACGAAGACGGATATGTCTGGCTCACGGGGACGACGCGCTCGACGGTCGTTATTCCCCCGGACACGATTCCCTACAGCAGCACGCCCAAGGGCAGCCAGGACGTGTTTGTGGCTAAGCTGCGCCTGGAACCGGCGGGGCCTCCGACGCTAATGCATTACACCTATCTCGGCGGGTCGTACGATGACCGGGGCGGGTTGATCGAGGTGATCGACCCGGTCCGGATTTGCATCACGGGAACGACGCTCTCGTCCGACTTTCCGGTCAGCAAGAATGCGGCGCAATCCACGCACGGCGGGCTGGCGGATGGATTTGTGGCGGTGCTGGATTTGACCTATGGGGGCACGGACACCCTGGTGTACAGTACTTTTCTGGGGGGCTCCCAGTTCGACACGCTTTCGGCGCTGTACGTCGCGCCGGACCGGACGATCTACGTGGCCGGTTACGGCGCTTCGGTGGACATCAAGTCCATCCCGGCCACGGCTCTTCAACCCAACAACCGCGGTGAGTGGGAAGCGACGGTCTACCATTTGGACCCCTGGGTCGGCGAAGGAGAGTCGCTGCTGTTCTCGAGTTACTACGGGGGCGCCGGCACGGACGTGGCCACCGGAGTCGCCGCCGACGAGCAGGGCAACATCTACTTGACCGGCTACACCATGTCCGAGGACTTCCCTATTGAAGGCAACCTCTATCAGGGTCAACTGAAGTCTTCGTGCAATCTGTTCATTGTGAAGATTGATCCCTCGCGGGAGGGACTCGACCGGCTGGTGTATGGAACCTACTTCGGCGGATCCGGAGTGGACATCGCCACGTCCATGCGGAGGGATGCCGCGGGCGGGCTGTGGCTCACCGGCTACAGCGCCTCGCCGGATCTGCCGGTGACGCCGGGCGCGTATCAAGGCGCTTTTGGGGGAGGCGCGACCGACGGCTTTGTGCTGCGTTTCAACCCCAATTTGCCGCCTTCGGAAGCGGTCAGCTACCTCAGCTATCTGGGCGGACGCGGGGCGGAGGTCTTGTACGATGTTCTGCCGCTGGGCGGCGGGCGGGTGGCCTTGGCCGGATACACGCTCTCGGCGGACTGGCCCGTGTTGAACGCGCCTCCGGCGGGGCGGCAGATCAACCTGGCGTCGGACGCCGTGGTCACGGTGCTCGATACGTCCCTGCCCGGCGCGGCG
>JAIMAR010000060.1 GCA_023511855.1 Bryobacteraceae bacterium | reverse complement strand
ATCTTGGTCCGTTGCACGTGAAGCTCTCCGATCACGGTTGGCCGCGATGGAAGGCCGTCTTGGTCCGCGCCGCGGTGTCGGCAGCTCTGGCCGTGCCTTGTTTCTGGCAGCCTTCGATTCCCTCCCAGGATCTTTCTAGTCACATTTACAACGTGTGGCTGGCTCAACAGATCCGGGAGCATAAGCCTCCTAATCTTGAACTCCGCGTCCAACCTACGAATATCCTGTTCGACTTGTTGCTAGAGCAAAGCATCGCGCGGTTCGGCTTCGATTTCGGCCCCAACCTTCTCATGGCCGTGATGGTTCTCACCTTCTTTTGGGCGGGGTTTGCGTTTGTGCGCGCCGCGGGCAGAACGCATCCCCTCGTTTTCGGACCGATGCTCGCCATGGCCGCCTACGGTTGGGTGTTTTACATGGGGCTGGCCAATTTCTACTTGGCGACTGGGCTGAGTTTCCTCTTTCTCACGCTGGTCAGGAAACGCAAGGGTTGGCCGGGTTGGGTTGCGCTACTCGTGTTGGCGCTGGCTGCGGCCGCTCACCTTATGCCGGCGCTGTGGGCGTTTGGGGTGGAGCTTTACCGACGCCTTTATGGGCAGGTGCAGCCCGCACGCCGCAGATTGCTGTTCGCCGCGGCCGTTGCGTTGTTGCCAGCTATGCACTTGGCGCTGCGCAAGGTTCTTGTGGTGCAGTGGGAGGCCCGGCAGTTGTTGCTAGTCACTGGAGTTGATCAGTTCGCGGTCTTCGGATATAAGTACCTGGCGATCATCGTCGGGGTGTTCTACTTGTGGGGCTATGCTGTTTACCAGAAATTGCGTTTGCGCGAGGATCAGGGCTGGCTTGGAACGCCGCTATGTCATTGGTTCGGGATCACTGCGGCGGCAGCCGCAACCCTGCCAGATGCCGTTCAGCTTCCCAGCCAACCAGCCCCTCTAGCCTTTCTGGCCCAGCGGATGTCCCTGTGGCTGCTGGTTCTACTATGCGGCATGTTGCCAGCCCCTATTAGGCTTCGTCCGTTTGGCGCCGCCGCGATGGCGCTTGCCGCTCTGTATTTCTCCTTTCTGTACGCCGATGCCCGGGCCTTGAACCGGCTGGAACGCCGAATGACGGGCCTTCTATCGGGAATTCCGGCGGGTTCTCGTGTGATCAACTCGATCCAGGATTCCACCAGCCGGATTGACCCTTTGCTCCACATGGTGGACCGGACATGTCTAGGGCGTTGTTTCAGCTACGCGAATTATGAACCGGCCAGTGGCCATTTCCGCGTGCTTGCCCTGGGCCCTAACCCTTTGGTGTTGTGGAACCGGAGGGACATTGAACGCCTGGAACTCGGCTTTTATCGCGTGCAAGAGAGAGACCTACCGTTGCACCAGTTCCGGGCGTGCTCCAGCACAGGCGAAATCTGCCTGCACGCCTTGAACGCGGGCGAGGTTGTTGAAAGGGTGAAGATGCGCCTCTTGCCTTTGCTCTGGTAATCGCAAGCCGAGCAGGACAGCCGGTACCGGATGACCTCTTGACATGCCCGACGAATCTCTCATCTGACCTATCGGCTACACCAAGCCTTGGACCCGGCTCTGGTTTGGAGGCATGGGCACGGTCAAGCGGGTCGGCAACGAGTAATATCTCATTTAAAATCAAGTACTTAAATTGAAGCCCGTCGCTGCGGGAGCGAACCCGTGTTTCTGAGGGCGAGGCGGCAAAAGCGGGGTCTTGCAATTTGATATTATCATGCTTATAATACTTGATAGCGAGGCACTAAAGTATGGACATCAACCGGTTCACCGAGAAAGCGCAGCAGGCTCTTCAGGCGGCCCAATCGGCTGCCGTCCGCTATGGCCACCAGCAGATCGACGTCGAGCACCTCTTCACCGCACTGCTGCTCCAGGAGGGCGGCTTGGCCACGGCCATCTTCAACAAAGCCGACGTGCCCGTGCCTCCGATCCTGCGGGCTCTGGAGCAGGAGCTGGACCGCATGCCCAAGGTCTCGGGTCCCTCCGGCCCGCCGGATCAAATCTACGTCACAGGCCGTCTCAACCGGCTTATTGTCCAAGCCGAAGACGAAGCCCGGCGCCTCAAGGACGACTACATCTCGGTCGAGCACTTGCTCCTGGCGATGACCGAGGACGGCGGCGCAACCGGCCGAATTCTCAAGCAGTTCGGCGTGACCCGCGAGCGCTTGATGCGCGCCCTCCAGGAGGTCCGCGGCAGCCAGCGCGTCACCAGCCCCACGCCCGAAAGCACCTACCAGGCGCTGGAGCGTTACGGGCGCGACCTGACGCAGCTCGCCGCCCAGGGCAAGCTCGACCCGGTCATCGGCCGCGACGATGAGATCCGGCGGGTGATCCAGGTCCTATCCCGGCGAACGAAGAACAACCCGGTCCTGATCGGCGAGCCCGGCGTCGGCAAGACCGCCATCGTAGAAGGTCTCGCTCAGCGCATCGTGCGCGGTGACGTTCCGGAGGGGCTCAAAAACAAGCGCATCGTTGCTCTCGACATGGGCGCCTTGATCGCCGGCGCCAAGTTCCGCGGCGAGTTTGAGGAGCGCCTGAAAGCCGTCCTCAAGGAAGTTCAGGCTTCCGAAGGCGACATCATCTTGTTCATCGATGAGCTGCACACGGTGGTGGGCGCGGGCAAGGCCGAAGGGGCCATGGATGCCAGCAACCTGCTTAAGCCCATGCTGGCCCGCGGCGAGCTGCACTGCATCGGGGCCACCACCCTGGATGAATACCGCAAGCAAGTCGAAAAGGACGCGGCCCTGGAGCGGCGCTTCCAGCCGGTGCTGGTGGACCAGCCGTCGGTGGAGGACACCATCTCCATCTTGCGCGGCCTGAAAGAGCGCTACGAGGTCCACCACGGCGTCCGCATCAAGGACAGCGCCCTAGTCTCAGCCGCGGTTCTCTCCAACCGCTACATCACGGACCGCTTCCTCCCGGACAAGGCCATCGACCTGGTGGATGAAGCCGCAGCCCGGCTGCGCACGGAGATCGACTCCATGCCCGCGGAGCTGGACGAGCGCCTGCGGCGTATCATGCAGTTGGAGATCGAACGCGAAGCCCTGCGCAAAGAGAGTGACGCCGCCTCTCAGGAGCGGCTGGCTAAGCTCGAAAAGGAACTGGCCGAGCTGAGAAGCGAGGCCGACGCCCTGAAGGCTCAGTGGCAGGCCGAGAAGGAGACGGTCCAGAAGCTGCGCTCGCTGCGCGAGCAAATCGAGCAGACCCGCCACGAAATCGAGATGGCCGAGCGCCAGTACGATCTGAATAGAGCCGCCGAGCTTAAGTACGGCAAGCTCACCTCTCTCGAGCGACAGCTCAAGGAGGCCGAGGCCGCTCTGGCCGGCAAGCAGGGCCAGGTCCGGCTGTTGAAGGAAGAGGTCGACGAGGAAGACATCGCCGAGGTGGTGAGCCGCTGGACCCACATCCCGGTCTCCAAGCTGCTGGAAGGCGAGCTCCAAAAGCTGCTGCACCTGGAGGAGGAGCTGCACAAGCGCGTGGTGGGCCAGGACGAAGCCGTGAAAGCCGTCGCTGAGGCGGTTCTCCGCGCGCGTTCCGGCCTGAAAGATCCCAACCGGCCCATCGGCAGCTTCATCTTTCTGGGCCCGACCGGCGTGGGCAAGACCGAGCTGGCGCGGGCGCTGGCCGAGTTCCTCTTCGACGATGAGCGGGCCATGATCCGCATCGACATGTCGGAGTATCAGGAGAAGCACACTGTGGCGCGGCTCATCGGCGCGCCTCCGGGCTACGTTGGTTTCGAGGAGGGCGGTCAGCTCACCGAAGCCGTGCGACGGCGGCCCTACTCGGTGATCTTGTTCGACGAGATTGAAAAAGCGCACCACGACGTGTTCAACGTCATGCTCCAGATCCTGGACGACGGACGTCTGACCGACGGGCAGGGCCGCACGGTGGATTTCCGAAACACCATCGTGATCATGACCTCCAACATCGGCAGCCACCGCATCCTGGGTTACCGGGGCGCGTTCTCCGGAGCCGCTTATGAGAACATGAAGGAGGCGGTGCTGGAGGAGATGCGGCGCGCGTTCCGGCCCGAGTTCTTGAACCGGATCGATGAGATCATCGTCTTCCACGCTTTGAGCGAAGAGCACTTGAAGCAGATCGTCCAGATCCAGCTCAACCGGCTGCGGGCGCGGCTGGCGGACCGCCATATTACGCTGGAGCTCAGCGAGGAGGCCGCCGAACATCTGGTCCGCACCGGTTACGATCCGAACTACGGCGCGCGTCCGCTGAAACGGGCCATCCAGCGCGAGATTGAAACGCCGCTCGCCCGGCTCATCCTCAAGGGGGAGATACGCGACGGGCAAACGGTGCTGGCGGACTTCGACCGCACCCGCGGGGAGCTGGTCTTCCTGCCGCAGTCGGTGGCCGCCGGCGAGCCTTCCGCCTAAGGAGCTGACCGAGCCATGTCCGATCAACACAAACGCCGGCCTTTGCCGATGGGCATGACGCCCCAGCCGGGATTCGCCGGCGCCTGGCAGCCGGCGGTCGACATCTACCGCACTCACACCGGCTGGCTGTTGAAGTTCGAGCTGGCCGGGGTGACCGAGGAGGATCTGGCCGTGGAAGTCCACGGCAGCCGGCTGACCGTTTCTGGAGTGCGCCGGGACTGGAGCATCGAAGACTGCTCGGCGCATTACGCCATGGAGATCGCCTACAACCGTTTCGAACGCGTGGTGGAGCTGCCCTGCGATTTGGAGCAGTCCCAGCTCAGCCTGGAGCTTCGCCACGGGATCTTGTTCGTTCGTGTGACTACAGCCGGAGGCCGGCCATGAGTGAGACTTACAAATCTTTGCCCGTCCTGCCCCTCAAGAACAGCGTGCTGTTCCCCCATCTGGTGATGCCGCTTTCGGTGGGGCGGCCCGCGTCGGTCGCTGCGGTCGAGGCGGCCCTCAGCACCGAGGAAAAGGAGCTGGTGATTGTAGCCCAGCGCGACAGCTCGGTCGAGACGCCCACTCTCGCCGACCTCTATACGGTCGGCGTGCGCGCCGTCATCAAGCGCATGACCCGTCCTACCGAGGACACGATGGAGCTGATCGCTCTGGGCGTGGAGCGCGTCAATCTGGTCCGGCTGGAATCCGCCGAGCCTTACATGCGGGTACTCGTCCAGCCGCTGCCCCTGCCCACCGACACCGGGCCCGAGGTGGAAGCCTTGCACCACGAAGTGATGGAGCTGGCCTCCAAGGCCATCGCCATGGCCCAGCCACAGGCGCCGCAGGAGCTGAGCCGCCTGCTGATGGCCACCGATGACCCGCTGCGGCTGGCCTACATGCTGGCCTCCATGTTCAGCCTGGAGGTCCGCAAGGAGCAGGCCTTGCTGGAGGCGGAGACCCGCGCTGACGCGCTTCGCCTGACCCATTCTTACCTCGCCCACGAGCTTCAGGTTCTGGAGCTGCGCAACAAGATCGCATCCGCCGCCCAAACCGAGATCGGCAAAGAGCAGCGCGAGTACTTCCTGCGCCAGCAGTTGCGCGCCATCCAGCAGGAGCTGGGCGAGAAGAACCCGGAGCAGGCGGAAATCGAGCTGCTCCGCGAACGGCTCGAGAAGGCGGATTTGCCGGACGACGTCCGCAAGGAGGCCCAGCGCGAGTTGTCGCGCCTGGAGCGTCTGCCCTCCAGTTCGCCGGAGTTCCACGTCACGCGCACCTACCTGGACTTCGTGCTGGAGCTGCCCTGGCGCATCTCCACCGAGGACCAGCTCGACATCGCGCGGGCGCGGCAGATCCTGGACGAGGACCACTATGATTTGAAAGAGGTCAAGGAGCGCATCCTGGAGCACCTGGCGGTGCTCAAGCTGAATCCGGGCGCCAAGGCTCCGATCCTGTGCTTTGTCGGTCCTCCCGGCACGGGCAAGACCTCGCTGGGCCAGTCGATTGCGCGCGCGCTGGGGCGCAAGTTCGAACGCATGAGCCTGGGCGGCATGCACGATGAAGCGGAGCTGCGCGGCCACCGCCGGACCTACATCGGGGCCATGCCGGGCCGGATCATCCAGGCTCTTCGCCGCGCCGGGGCCAACAATCCGGTCATCATGCTGGACGAGGTCGACAAGCTGGGCCGCGATTTCCGCGGCGATCCGGCCTCGGCGCTGCTCGAAGTCCTGGATCCGGAGCAGAACAAGACCTTCCGGGACAACTATCTGGATCTGCCGTTCGACATCTCCAAAGTGTTCTTCATTACCACCGCCAACACGCTGGAGACGATTCCGCGGCCGCTGCTCGACCGCACCGAAGTGCTGCGCCTGCCGGGCTACAGCGAGGAAGAAAAGCTCGAGATCGCGCGCAAGTACCTCATCCCGCGCCAGCTCAAAGAGACCGGCCTGACGGCGGAGCAGTGCGTTATTGGGGACGACGTCGTCCGGCGCATCATCAGCGGCTACACCCGCGAAGCCGGCCTGCGGCAACTCGAGCGCGGCATCGGGCGCGTGGCGCGCAAAGTGGCGCTGCGGTTCGCCGAAGGCCGCACCGAACCGGTGACGGTGCACCCTGAAGACCTACCTGACTTGCTCGGTCCCGAGCGCTTCCACCCCGAGCAGCTTCGCAAGGAGTTGCCTCCGGGTGTCGCCCCCGGCTTGGCCTGGACCGAGACCGGCGGCGAGGTGCTCTACGTCGAAGCCACCCTTTTGCCGGACGGGAAGGGTCTGACGTTAACCGGCCAGCTCGGCGAGGTCATGCAGGAGTCCGCGAAGGCTGCCCAGAGCTACATCTGGGCGCATGCCGATGAGTTCGGCATCGACCGGGCGCAATTCAAAGACGCCGGAGTCCATATCCACGTTCCTTCCGGGGCCATTCCCAAGGACGGGCCCTCGGCCGGCATCACGATCGCCACGAGCCTGGCCTCGCTCTACACCAAGACCCGCGTGCGCAGCGATACGGCCATGACCGGCGAGATCACCCTGACCGGCATGGTGCTCCCCATCGGCGGCGTCAAAGAGAAGGTTCTCGCGGCCCGCCGCGCCGGCATCAAGCGGGTCATTTTGCCGCGGCCCAATCAGAGCGACCTGCGGGAGCTCCCGGACGACGTTCGCCAGGAGATGGAGTTCATCTACGTCGACCGGATCGAGGACGTGCTTACGGCCGCCATCCCGGAGCTGGCCGCCCGCCTCCAGCCGCTGCCGCAGACTTGATCGAATGGAGTAAGGATACTCGGTGATACCCGTTGTGACCAAGCTCTAGCAAGGGAAGTAGACGATGATCTGTTTTTGTTGTGCAGAGGGACACTTGCACAGGCACAAGACGCAGGTTTCTGGCGAGGTGCGCGGCGAACCATTCACCTTGAAAACCGAAGCGATGGTCTGCGACCGGTGCGGGTTTCAGGTCCTGACGGAAGAGCAGTCCGCCGCATATACCGCCGCCATTTCCGATGCCTATCGGCGTAAGCACGGGCTGCTCACTTCTGAGGAGTTGAGAGAGGCCCGCAAACGGCTCGGCCTCAGCCAAGTCCAATTTGCGAAGTATCTGAAGGTCGGCGTTGCCAGCGTCAAGCGCTGGGAGGCGGGCCTGATTCAGGACGAGGCGCTCGATGAGCTGATCCGGCTCAAAACGGATCTTGAGAGCGCCCGACAGAACGCACGTAGTCTTGAAGCGACCTTGCTAGTTCAGCGGAGGTCCTCACCCTGGGGTCTCGCCACGGTACACCACCCCGCCAGCTCTGAGGCCTGGCTGTGGCCCCAGGGTTGTTTCTCTGAGGTCTCCGATTTTGCCTAGGCAGATTCTCAGATCTTCACGAAGGAACCAGGAAAGATCATGGGTTTCGTTGTTCAACAAGACGAAGCGAGCCTCATTGCGGCTCACCGGTTTCAGGTGAACGCGGAGTTGAAGGAACTTCGCCTGCTAGACTGCTCCGCGTCGATCTCACCCGAAGTATCGGCGGAGGACGGTGAGCTTCGCCTGGGCCTTGAGTTTCAGCCCAGCATTCTCGAACACTCCGAGACAGGCGCGTCGTTTGCGGTCAAGATAACCGTGCATGGCGATCCAAAAACGCCAGGGGACTCGCCTAGCAAACGCATTTTTGAAGTGTCCTGCCGCTTTGCGGTTCAATATAGCCTGAAAGAAGATTACTCGCCTAGCGAGAAGGAACTGGACGCATTCAAGGAAGGCAATGCGGTATTCCAGTGCTGGCCATATGCGCGAGAGCTGGTTCAAAACCTGACTCTGAGAATGGGCCTTCACTTGCCTCCTCTGCCGCTGTTGCGCATCGCGCCAAGGCCAGTTTGTCAGCCTGCTTCGAAAACCGAGGTGTCCGCCAAGGCGAGAACCAGCCACGCACGTAGGTCAAAGAGAGGAACCTGAGAGGCAGCACACACTGCACGGCCCTCGGCCCCTCCCCGGACCCCGATCCATCGCCAGCAGTATACTGGTTGGCGGCTCTAACGCTTTCAGGAATTGCGAGTCCGAAAAAGAGGATGGCCGCTATGTCTGTTACCAGACGGAAGCTGCTGCAAGCCGGCGCTACCCTCCCCGCTGCGCTGCCCGGCGCAGCCCGCGCCCAGACTTCGCCTGCTCAACCGCCGACGGCGCAGGTCCCGAAAGTCAAGTTCGGAAACGCCGACATCAGCCGCATCGTGCTCGGCGCGAATCCATTCTACGGCGTCAGCCACTTCAACGCCACCTACGACCGCGTGATGCGCGAATGGTGCACCTCCTCGAAGGTCGTGGAAATCATGCATCAGTGCGCCGTCCACGGCATCAACGCGTTCCAATACGTCACCTCGCCGCGCTGCCAGGCGGATTACGAGCGTTTCACAGCGGAAGGCGGCAAAATGCACCTCATCGTCCAGGCATCGCGCGACCCCGAGGCCATCGTGAAAACCCTGCGCCCGCTGGCGGTCTACCATGCCGGCGAATTCACCGACAACGCCTGGCGTCAAGGCAAGATGGAGGGCGTCCGCGTCTTCTGCAAGCGGCTGCGCCAGCTCGGGGTGCTGGTGGGCGTGGGCAGCCACATCCCTGAAGTTCTGGCGGAAATCGAAAGCCGGGGTTGGGACGTCGATTTCTACGCCGGTTGCGTCTACAACCGCCGCCGCACGCCGGAGGAGTGGCGCAAACTGCTGGGCGGGGACATCCCGGTCCAGCCCACCGAGACCTATCTGGAAGGCGATCCCCCTCGCATGTATCAGGTGCTCCGGCAGACCTCCAAGCCGTGCTTCGCCTTCAAGGTTTTGGCCGCCGGCCGCATCTCCAATGTCGAACGGGCCTTCCGGCAAGCCTTCGAAAGCCTCAAGCCCATCGACTGCCTCTTCGTGGGCATGTTCCCGCGCGCCAAAGACGAGGTCAAGGAAAACGCCGAGATCGTCAGCCGGCTTCTCCAGCGGAGTTGAGGCTTCAGAAGGCGATCCGGGCCGCGCGGCGATTCCGGCGTGAGCCGATATGCAGGGTTTTCAGATGATCCCCGGCAGCTTGACGGCCGCCCTCGCCCGCCCGACATACATCCACCGGGCAGGCGCCTATAAGTCAACCGGGCCGACTCACGCGGAGCCGGCCCGGGGAGCAATGAGCGCCTGGTCTACGCTGAATGAACCCGGGCGCTCTGTCATTCCAGCGGTGCGCCGCAGCGGGCGTTACCTCAGAACGTGAAACGCAACCACGCCTGCAAGTTGCGCGCCGACCGGTAGCTGTTGGCCATGCCGAAACCGGCTTGTCTCGGCTGCGTGCGCGCCGGGATGAGGTTGCCCGCCGAGTCAAACGGAAGATTCACAATGGTGTGGTCATTTGGGCTTACCACTTGCATGGTCGTGTTCCGCCCGGTGATGTGCGATTGGTTGAACGCGTTGAACGCATCGAGCCGGAAGGACAAACGCCGGCCTTCGCCGAAGCTGAAATCGCGCTGTAGGGCTAAATTGAACTGCTGCTGGAAGCAGCCACGCAGATAATCCATGCCCGATTCGAGCCCGACGCTGCCCACCAAAGGAGGCAGGAAGGCCGACGTGTTGAATTGCCGGTAAATGTCTGCTGTATTGCACCCACGTCCGGGATCACCGACGATCCGGACCCGCCCGCCGTAATCCGGCGAGCCGGTGATGTTCTGATTACCCCCGCTTTGGAAGGAATAGCCGATCGTGTAGGTGCTGGGGCTGTTGGCGGTCCAGATACCGGAGAGCTGCCAGTCGCTGGTCACCGCTTTGACAACCGCCTGCGGAACACCGGAGCCAAAATTCAGCAATCCCGGCAGAGAGTATACGAAATTGGCCCTAAGAATGTGCCGCGTAGGTATGTAATCGGTGAATAACTTGTCAGCCTGGGCCTGGTCCGCACGGTACCTCCAAGAACCATCGGCCGCATGCTCGATGCGCGCGCCAGCGTTGCCGTACCGCTTGAGCATGATGGAATCGCTGATTCCGAATTGCAGGCCCCGGGAGAAGCGGCGGTTCAACCAAACGGTTAACAGGTGCGAGTTGAACCGCTCTCTTGGAATCATTATATTGATGCTGCCGTAGCCGCGGATCGAGCGCATCATGTTCTGCGACACAGCCGCCCCGCCGGGGAGGGAACTGGTGATCGTTGGGTCCTGGTTCTCCGGGCGGAACGCAGCTCCAAAGTCCACGGTGTTGATATTCACTTGGTTGATGATATTGTATGCGTGTTCACCGGAGTAGGTGACATCCAGCACTGAGTTCCAGCCCAGCATGTACTGCACGCTGCCGTGCCAAGTCCAAGTGCTGGGGTAGCCGCTGTTGAGCTGGTAAACATTGAGGTTGGGAGCGCCCCGGGTCTTAAGTCCGGCACCCATGGTCTGGAACTGGGAGTAATACAAGGTCTCGACCGTCTGATTGGGCGGGTTTGCAATCGTGCTGAAAATGGTGTTGCCGGACGGCCGATCGAAATAGAGGCCCACTCCCCCGCGCAGCACGATCTTCTGTTTGCCGGTGAGATCATAGGCGATCCCGAAACGGGGCGCCGGCCGGAGTCTCGGCCAGTTGTAGATGGTCTTGGGCACCGGAGCTGTTCCGGCCTGAACCAGTCCGTTGAGGAAATCGCCGGAGTCGGGCACCAACGTGCCGATCAGTACGCTGGAGGTCGGCCCCAGCAATTGGCCGGTCCGTGGATCTTTGGCCTGGCGGTTCGTGCCGCTGCACGGCGCGGCCGCGACGCACCCCGCCTGGTAGTACAGCGGAGCTCTCGACAAGCTCCACTTTTCCGGCAGCCAGTTTACACCCTGGCCCAACCTGTCGTGCTGCGGCTGCTGGTGTACGAAGCGGACGCCGTAATCCAGCGTGAGCTTGGGCGTAATCTTCCAATTGTCCTGGATAAAGCTCTCGATGTTCCTGTAGACGTGATTGCCCTCTACGTACTGTGACAGTTGACTGTAAGTATTGAACACGCCCAGCGCCGCGTTGGCAAAGCCGAAGCTAGAGTCAAGCGGGTTATTGACGTTGTTCGCGAAACTGATCGAACCCTGCCAGGCCCCCGTCAGCGACTGCTGCGCCTTGTAACTGCGATGCAGATAAACGCCCGTCTTAAGCGTGTGCGAGGACCTGACGTGTGTGAAGCTCACGGAGATGTCATAAGTCTGGTTGGTGTTCAGCCAGCCAGGGAAGGGGAAGTTCGGCGGGGCGTTGGAAATCCGGCTCCCCCAGGCGAACTGCGGCACCAAATTCATCTTCTTGCCGTCCCAAATCGGCGGCTTAAGCGTCTCCATCACTTTATAGGCGTAATAGTCAGGGTTTAGCGCTCCGGCATCCGGAAACAACCGCGGCAGGCCCGTCAGGCCCGCTCCGGCGAGGCTGGCAATGGGGGACATCGGGATGGCATTGGTGCAGAAGCTCGGCGCAACCGTGGTCTGCGGCCCAAGGCAGCCCGCCAAATCGTTCCGCGCACGGCCAAAGGTCCCCTCGACGAAGGTCACCGGGCTGATGCTGTAGGTCACGGTGCTGGCCCACGTGTGGAACCACCTCTTGTAGACCTGGGTATCGTTAAAGCCCGGCAGTGTGCCCTTCTGGATGTCATTCGGCTGCTCCCAAAGAGTGAGCCGGAACGAGCCTCTCAGCCGGTCAAACGGCTGGTAATCGATCTTGGCAATTGGCTGCTGCGACCTGATGTTTTGCACGGGCAGCTCCGCCCGGTAGTTGTAGTTGAGCCCGGGAGTGTCGAGGTTCGGCATCGGATATAGATTCAGACCCGGATTTCCGTTTTAAACATTTCAGCGCAACTTTGTAATATCCTTCAACGTCTTTATTCATGCGGGTTCCAGCGTGATCAACCCCTTCTGGAGGGCCAAACCCAATGGGTGAGAAACACAATCAGCCTTTTCAGCTCTCCTTCAACACCTCTCTGAAGGTCGATTTCCAAGGATCACGGGTCACCTCCGACGGCGGCCTGATTCTGGTGCGCGAGTTGGACGAACGGCTCGGCTTGGGAGAGCTCATCGAACAGCACCTGACCGACTCCCGACGCGGCAAGAACACGCAGTTTCCGCTGGCGGATCTGTTTCGCCAGTCGGTCTACAGTCGCCTGGCCGGCTACGAGGATGTCAACGACGCCAAGCGGGTGAGCCAAGATCCCACCTTCCGGCTGATCGGCTCGGAGAAGATCTGGGAGCGCGGCGCCGCGCTGACTTCGCGGCGGCAATCGTTCGAGACCGAGATGCTGGCCGAGGAGCAGAACTTCGCCGGCTTGGCGCGGATCAACCGGGAGCTGATCGGCAAAGCAGAAGCCGTCGCCTCAGCGCAGCGGGTAGTGCTGGACATGGATTCAACCGAGATTCCGGTCCACGGCCAGCAGGAGAACAGCGCCTACAACGGTCACTTCGAGACGACCTGCTATCACCCCCTGCTGCTGTTCAACCGGGAAGGCGACTGTGTGGCGGCCAAGCTGCGGCCGGGCAACGTGCACAGCGCCGAGGGCTGGGAGGAACTGCTGCTGCCCGAGATCGAGCGGCAGCAGCAAGCGGGCAAGGAAGTCGTCTTCCGTGCGGATGCCGCTTTTGCCAAACCGGAGATCTACGAGGCGCTGGAAGAGCGGGGCGTGAAATACGCCATCCGGCTGCCGGCCAATGACTGTCTGGAGCGTGACATCGCCGAGCTGCTGAGCCGGCCCCCGGGCCGACCCAGCTTGAAACCGGTGGTGCGCTACAAGAGCTTTCTCTACCAAGCGGCCAGTTGGACCAAGGCCCGGCGGGTAGTGGCCAAGGTGGAGTTCCACCGTGGGGAACTGTTCCCGCGCGTGGGGTTCGTCGTCACCAACCTGGAGACGGACAGCCGGGCGGTGGTGCGCTTCTACAACAAGCGGGGGACGGCCGAGCAATGGATCAAGGAGGGCAAGCAGGCGGTGAAGATGACGCGGTTGAGCTGCCATCGCTTCCGCGCCAACGAGGTGCGACTCTGGCTGAGCGTGATCGCCTACAATCTGGGGAACCTGTGGCGGCGCCTAGTCGTACCGCTGCGGGTCGGCAAGTGGTCGTTGACGAGCCTGCAACAACGGCTGGTCAAGACCGGCGGGCGGCTGATCAAGCATGCGCGCTACTACTGGCTCTTGCTGGCGGAGGGTCACCTGACGCGGCGGCTGTTCGGGGCGATGCTGCGACGGATCGAGGCGCTGCCGGGGTGCCCTCTGGGCCCGGCGGGATAACCGGGGCCGGGGCGGAGCAAACTGGATTCAAGGGGCGGCAGAGGGGGAGGTGTCTCTCAAAGTCCCCTTCGGAGGGTAATTTTCGGTGATCGGGCTGTCGGGAGGCGGCAGCCGCACCCCATTCAGCGCTACGCCGAGCCTGGAGGCGCGCAAAAAATGAAGTGGCGCTTGACACGTTGGGGGGGGTGATGTATATTTAACCTGTCCGTGAGTCCAAAATGGAAATTCCGGTTATAATGAGGAGTTGGCTCCTGCAAAGGAGCCTTGCTGGCAAATATGGAGACGGCTGGTAGCAGCGGTTCAATAGACAGGCGGGGCGAATCCCCGTTGTGGCGCGAATGCCCGCTGCGACCGGACAGCTCCGCTCGCACTGATCAGTCCCTGCGCCTTCCCGCCCGTTAGGCCTGGGGGATTGAGACCCGCGATCGGAGCGCCCGGTCGCGGGGATCCCCGGGGGAAGGGTCATCCTGCCCGCCTTCGCCCAGCCCGCAGTGTCCGAAGAGCCGGGCCCTAGCGCCCAGCGGGAGATCTCGCGGACCCCGGCATGTTTTTCAAGCGGGCGCGGGCGGCCACTGCTGCTGCAGCCGCGGGGTGATAGAGACATGCTGAGGATTCTCGCGCAAAAGAAACCTCGGGGCCGGCGGGCGGCGCGGGCGCAGGAGGCGCCCCACCTGGCAGTCCGGTTTCCGGCTCTGATGCTGGATGCCGAGCCTTCGCGGGTGCTGGAAGAGTTGGGCAGCTCGATGCAGGGCTTGAGCCCGGAAATTGCCCTCGAGAGGCTTCAGCAATGGGGTCGCAACACCGTCCTGCGGGAGCGGCCGCCGCGGTGGTGGAACCACCTCTATGACGCCTTCAACAACGCGTTCATCCTGCTCCTGCTCTCGCTGGCCGGCATTGCCGCCCTGACCGGCGACACCGATGCCTCCATCATCATTTCCACGATGGTGGTGATCAGTGTGGCGTTACGGTTCGTGCAGGAGCACCGCTCCAGCCAGGCGGCGCAGAAGCTCAAGGAGATGGTCGAGACGACAGCCACGGTCACGCGCGGCGGCGTCAAGCGCGAGGTCCCGGTGGACGAACTGGTCCCCGGGGACATCGTGCATTTGTCTGCCGGCGACATGATCCCCGCCGACCTTAGGCTCATCGCTAGCAAGGACCTATTCGTCAGCCAGGCGGCCCTGACTGGGGAGTCTGTGCCCGTGGAGAAATTCGCCGAGGGAGGACCGCCGGCCAGCGGCAGCCTGCTGGATCATACCCGGCTTTGTTTCATGGGCACCAACGTCGTCAGCGGGACAGGCACGGGCGTGGTTCTGGCGACCGGTCCGGCGACTTACTTTGGAATGCTGGCGCGGCACGTGGTGGTCACCCGCCGGGTAGAAACTGAGTTCGACCGCGGCATCAGCCGGGTGAGCCGCGTGCTCATCCGTTTCACCCTCATCCTCGTTCCCATCGTCTTCTTGATCAACGGCATCACCAAAGGCGACTGGACTCAGTCCTTTTTCTTCGCGCTCTCGGTGGCCGTGGGTCTGACGCCGGAAATGCTCCCGATGGTGGTCACGGCCACCCTGGCCCGCGGAGCGGTGAACATGTCGCGCAAGAAGGTCATCGTCAAACGGCTCCCGTCCATCCAGGACCTGGGCGCCATGAACATCCTCTGCTCGGACAAAACCGGCACACTCACGCAAGACAAGGTCATCCTGGTGCGGTACCTCGACCTCCTGGGCCGTGATTCCGAGAAAGTCCTTCAGCTCGGTTACCTCAACAGTTACTACCAGACCGGGCTGAAAAACCTTCTCGATCGGGCTATTCTGGAACACGCCGAACTTCAGGAGACCCTTCGCCTGGCCACCGACTACCGTCTGGTGGACGAAATTCCCTTCGATTTCAACCGCCGTCGCATGTCGGTTTGTGTCGAAACCGAAAAACGCGAAGAGTTGCTGATCACCAAAGGCGCCATCGAAGAAATGCTCGAGGTGTGCCGCTTTGTCGAGATTGATCGCAAGCCGTACCCGCTGGATGAGCATCGCAAAGAGGTCGCCCGCAGGCTCGTACGCGAGCTCAACGAAGAAGGCTTCCGGGTCATCGCCATCGCCTACCGCCGGTTCCCCTTGGGCCGGCAGCGCTACAGCCGCGAGGACGAACGGGAGATGACGTTGGTCGGCTTGATGGCCTTCCTGGATCCGCCCAAAGAATCGGCCGCCCCCGCGATCCGTGCCCTGAAGGAGCACGGCGTGGCGGTCAAGGTGATCTCTGGGGATAACGAAGCCGTCACCACGCGGGTCTGCCGGGAAGTCGGCTTGGAGATTGAAGGCGTGCTGCTCGGCCCGGACATTGACCGCATGTCGGATGAGGAGCTGGCGGAAGCGGCGATACGGGCCAACGTTTTCGCCAAGGTCTCGCCCGAAGCCAAGGCGCGAATCGTCCGGGCCTTGCAGGCCGCCGGAAACGTGGTCGGCTTTCTGGGCGACGGCATCAACGACGCGCCGGCCCTCAAGCAGGCCGACGTCGGCATTTCCGTCAACACGGCGGTGGACATCGCCCGTGAATCGGCCGACATCATCCTGCTCGAGAAGAGCCTGATGGTGCTGGAAGAAGGCGTGCTGGAGGGCCGCCGCACTTTCGGAAATATCCTCAAGTACATTCGCATGGGCACCAGCTCGAACTTTGGCAATGTCTTCAGCGTCGTGGGGGCGAGCGCGTGGCTCCCCTTCCTGCCCATGAAGCCCGTCCACCTGCTGGTGCAAAACCTGCTTTACGACTTTTCGCAGACGGCCATTCCTTTTGATCACATGGACGGGGACTATCTGAAGCGTCCCCGGCGCTGGGCGGCAACCGGCATCGCACGTTTCATGCTCCATCTGGGCCCCGTGTCTTCGATTTTCGATTACGCCACGTTCTGTCTGATGTGGTTTTACTTTGGCGCGCGAACCCCTGAAGAGCAGTCCCTGTTCCAGTCAGGCTGGTTCGTGGAAGGTCTCCTGTCGCAGACCCTGATCGTGCACATCATTCGTACGGACAAAGTTCCTTTTCTGGAGAGCCGGGCTGCCGCGCCGCTGGCGTTGATGACGGCCCTGGTGATGCTGGTCGGGCTGGCGATCCCCTTCACCGGCTTCGGCCGGACCATTGGACTCCAGCCCCTGCCCTGGACTTACTTCCCGTTCCTGGTGCTTATCCTCCTGAGTTACGTCGTCCTGGCCCAACTCGTGAAGAACTGGTACGCGCGCAAGTACGGTTACTGGTGATCGCGGGGGACGGGCCGGCCCCAGACCTCGATCCAGTCTATGCGCGTGCAGGCGGCCGAGCCTCCTCCCACCATCAGGTCGGTCCATCCCACTTCGTCCACGCGGCTGAGATCGGGGTTGTTCACCCAGTCGCCCTCGATGACGTTTTTGATGTCGAGCCGGCGCCAGCGGATGTCGGCCACGTTGAACTCGCGCTCGCGCCAGTCGGCGGAGGCCGGGTCGGACTGATCGCTGACCAGCCAGGTTCCGTTCGCCAGCTTCAGGATGATGCGCGCCTCGCGGAATCCGGATTGTCGGGAGCGCCAGCGGATCTTGGCCAGGCCGGTCAGGTCCACCATGGCCTTCTTGTGGCGAAGGCTTACGGCCCAGTTGCCTACGGCTTGGCCGGACCAGACGTAGTAAGGATCGTCGGCCGGCTTGTCGTGATGACTCTTCTTGATCTGGGCCGCCCCCGGGCCATGCAGCGACAGGACCAGGTCAGGGTTGGCGATGTGTGTCAGAATCTTCAACCCCGGTTCGTACAAGCGGTCCTTCGGGATTCGCCCCAGGACGCCCCCGTCTTTAAAGCAACCCGATGTATTGGAAGCCGAGCATGGGCCAGGGGACAGTGGGTCCTTGATATATGGATAAAGGTTTCCGTTGTTGTCGCGCGATTGCGAAAAGTCCCCGGCGCGCTCCAGCGCCGTCGGAAACCGGTAGGTCACAACGCTGCCGCCCGTCACCGTTCCCGATCGTGGGTCAATCTCGTGGCTGTAAAAGAAAAACAACTTGTTGGCGCCCCCGGGCTTTCCGATCGGTCCGCCGATGGTAAAGCCCATGTCCTTTTCTCTTAAGTAAGGCTTGGGATTATTGTTCAATATGTCCGTCTTGTTTCGCGCGTTCCAAGCCGACCGGCGCATGGCCAGGAACGCCGAGCCGTGAAAGCTATTCGTGCCGCTTTTGGTGACTGCGCTGATTTGCAGCCCGCTGGAGCGGCCGTACTCTGCTTGGTATCCAGACACCAGGATTTTGATTTCCGCGATCGACTCCGTATTGACCGAAATCATCAGGGCATTGTTGCCTGTGTCCATCGTGGATACCCCGTCGACCATGATGGTCGAGTTCCCGCCTCCATAAGATGAGGTATCGCCCATCCTCGAAGGCTGCTGCGCGCTGCCCCCCACTCCGGGCATGGTCTGGATCAGGTTCGTGAACACCCGGTTCAACAGGGGGATGTTTTCCACCAGGGCTCTCTCGACCGTCTGCGAGCGTTCCGCGCTCTGCGTCTGGAGCAGCGGAGCCTCGGCAGTCACGGTGACTTGTTCGGTGGTCATGCCGACCTCGAGCGTCAGGCGGCCGAGGCCGATGCGGTCCCCAGGACTTACGGCGATGCCGGTCCGCCGCAGGGCTTTGAAGCCCGGGTGAGTGACCTCCACCGTGTAAGTTCCTGGCAGGACGTTGGGAATGACGAAGTCGCCGCTTGCATCGGACTTGACTACAGGCAGCCTGAAGCCATTAGCCTCGTTTACCAAGGTGACGGTAGCGCCGGGGATCGAAGCCCCCTGTGGGTCAAGCACCGTCCCCGAAACCGTCCCCACGGTCAACTGCCCTGCCGCCCGTGGGAGAAGAATCCCAGACAGGAGTGCCACCGCCAGCGCGGCGATGCCACATCGCCGGGCGGAGGCGCCCACAGCTAGTTTTAACCATGCGTTCATGTCTTAACTATCCTTTCCGCAAGCGCTTACATGCCGACGTACAGCCGCCGGCTGCGCCGTTGCTATTCGAATGACCTCCCAAAGCCTTTGCTCAAGGCTCCAGATTTCGGACCTCTTTGGGTGGATTATATGGCACCTTCATTCTTGTCAACCCCTCGAACAAATGAATTCGAAGGCTGGCCACGTTCACCAAACAGACCATGGGCCAATTGCACGGCCGCCTCTTTACGAAAACCCTTTCAACGAGTGTGGTGGTTCGAACCCACACGAGCGAGAATCGCAAACTCGGAACCCACCTCGGTTCCCGCAGCTCTCGTTCCAAC
>JAIMAR010000006.1 GCA_023511855.1 Bryobacteraceae bacterium | reverse complement strand
GGAGGCATGCAACGGGCGGGTTCCCATTGTCTGCGCGTAGGCGATCGACCGCGCGTCTCCTCCCCGGGGCATCTCCACCGGCCCGCCCGCAAAAAGCCCTTTGGCGTCCAGGGCGTTGATCACCACGCCGCCGCGCAGCGCCCGGCTCACGATCCTTTCCTGCTCGTGCTCCAGGGTTCCCGCCAGAAAGCCGCCGCTGGCCAGCAGCAGCATTCGCGTCCCCGGCAGCCCCGCCATGTACTCTACCACGTTGCGGATGGTGTCCAAGGTGTTCTGAGCAGTCCAGCGGATCTGTTGCCACGTCGAATGGGCTTGAGATAACACAGAGCGCACTACGGGGTCAGTGGACAGCGGACTGGGAGGCGAACCGCCCCTCCCCCCAGGGGCGCTCGGCGGCAAGTTCAAACATCGGCGAGTCTCCTCGACTTTGATTTCCAGCAAGGTCCGGTCCATGTTGTTGGCCAAAAGGTAGGACTCATAGGGGGAGATCTCAGGGCAGGCGCCCCGGTCGAAGCTTCGCTTACGCAGTTTCAGAGATCCGATGACGGCCAGGAGCCGCTCCGGATCCGCGGTAAAGGGCGCCAGTTGGGCTTGGGTTGTTGTGAAGATGGCCACCTGGTCCCCCGCTGCCATCCCCTCCCTGATGAAGCGTTCTGCGGCGAGCTGGGAGTTGCGGAATTCGGCCAAATCCGAATTCAGATCGTCGAACAGCAACCCCACGAACCGGCCGCGGGGAAGCACCGCCGCCGATTGCCCCTTCTGGCTGGCGGCCTCCGCGCGGGCTGGAACAAACGTCAAGACGGAAAAGGCCTTGATCTCCCGGCGTTTGCCGCCTTCGCGGATCTCAAAATCGTGGCGGTCCAGCCCGCTCACCACTTGGTTGCGGCGGTCGCGGACCACCACCCCCACTTCCACCAAGCGGGCCTCGGTGCGGAAAACGTAGGGCGCGCGGGGCAAGTACGGACGCGTGCGTGCGACAACCTCCTCCGGCCCCAGCTCTGGCTGCGCCCAGGCTAGTCCACCGGCCGCCGCCAGCCAAGCCGCGGCGAGGACCGCAGCTTCCGGTCTGAGAAAAGCCCTCAAGGCAAATCCACCACTTTCGACCCTTCCGGCCTCTTCAAATCTATGACAATCTGTTTGTCGTTTACCGTTACCCGGTGCCGGCCATAGAAGGCGCGCACCACGGCCAGCCCGTCAGCGCCCGCCGTGCCGTTCCACCGTGTCCACCATTGCTTAAACACGAGGTCTTTGTAAGCCTCGGCGGCCGGCGTAGCCGTCCAGTCGCGCTTGAACAGGGAGGACTGCGGGATCCAGTTTGCTCCTTCCCAAAAGCCCCACATCAGGATGCCTGTCACGGCAGGATGCGCGAAGCAGATGCGGTAGTACTGCCGGATCGCCTCCGCCTTGGCGCGCTCTTCCTCTGCCGTCAGCGCCAGCTTGCGGTTCTCCGGCCGAGCGTAATACTTGGAGCGCTGGCCGGGGAAATTAAACTCGGTAATCCGGATAGGCAGATTGAACTGCGCGAGTTCATCCAGAGCCTTGCGGAGCGCCGCCTCATCGAAGTCGTCCCCATGCAAGTGGCCCTGCACGCCGATCCCCGCGATGGGTACGCCCATGTCGAGCAGAGCGCGGATATGCTTCACATAATCCGCCAGGCGGTTGCCGGTCAGGATATCGTAGTCATTGAGGAAAAGCTTGGCCTCGGGATCACCTTCCTTTACCCACATGGCCATTTCTTTGGTGATCCCCGCTCCGAGGCGCTGCTCGTAGTAGTTGCCGTGGATCATCTCGTTGTTGAGGTCGTACTCGGCGAAGCGCCCGCGGTAACGCGCGCCGATCATCCGCCCGTGTTGCATCAGAGCCAGCCGGAGTTGTGGATCATCCAGCGCCTTCAGCCAGTCCATCACGCGGTTGGGAATGCCCCAGTAGATGCAATGTCCGCGGACCGGGATTCCTTGCTGGTCCGCCCAGGCCAGGGCGTTGTCAAGAGTGGTGAAGTCGATGCGGCCGCGCTCCGGCTCGATCTGATGCCACTTCAGCGCATTCTCCACGACGGCGGCATTGAACAGTGACGGAAAAACCTCCTTGAAACGGGCTGCGTCCTCGGGCTTGCCGCGGCCGCTGAAAACGCCGTTGGGCAGCGTGGCCCCGAACCAGAACTCATGCCGCAACTGCTCCACGCTCACCTTGGCGCCGGGCGTGGTGCGGATCACCAGTACGCCGGTGCGGTTCTTGAGAATGGCGGAATCCAGATCATCCGCCGCCGTCTGCCCGGCGGCGATGCTCAACAGAACGCAAACGGAAAAAACAAGGATTCTCATGCCGGTACCAATCTAGCACGGCGGCCCGCGTCTCGAGCGGGGGCACAGGACGCGAGATTGATAGACTGTGGAGAACGGGGAACAACTGAATGACGGACCGCTTATTGCAATCGCGCGAATCGCTGCTCAAGCGAATCCGCCGGACACCCATGAGCACCACGCCCGGCGACGCCATGCTGCTGCGCATCCTGATTCAGACCGCCCGCGCCCGGCGCGGCATCGAGGTGGGCGTGTTCGCCGGCTATGGCGCCATCCACATGGGCATCGCCTTCGAGCGCACCGGCGGGCGCCTCTATAGCCTGGAGATCGACCCCAAACGCGCCGCTGCCGCCCAGTCCAATATCCGCAAGGCTGACTTGGAAAAGACCGTGACCGTTCTGTGCGGCGACGCCCTGGAGCTGATCCCGCGCTTGCGCGGCCAGTTCGACTTCCTATTCCTGGATGCCGTTAAGCGCGACTACCTGCGCTACCTGAGGGCCGCCGAACCCAAGCTCAAGCCGGCTGCACTAGTGGTAGCGGACAACGTGATCGTCCACGCCTCCGAAATGCGCGACTTCTTGCGCTACCTCCGAAGCAGCCCGGACTACGAAACCGTCCTCGTGCGCGCCTCCATGGAAAAAGGCGACGGCATGACCATAAGCCTGAAGCTGCGATAGTCAGCGGACCCGCTGGGTGTGATTCGGCCTCCCCCCAAGCAGATGTGGGCCAACAACTGCTCGCCGCGGATGCTTCTGGCGTGTTTCAGTACTTCGGCACCGAAGGGTCGACCTTGTCGCTCCAGGCCAGAATGCCGCCGGTCAGGTTCCTCACCACAGGAAAGCCGCTCGCCCGCAGCAGTTGCGCAATCTTAGCGCTGCGCGCGCCGCTGCGGCAATACACCACGATCTCCTGATTGCGGTCCAGCTCTTCTAATCTCTTCGGCACCTCCCGCATGGGGATCAGCACCGAGCCGGGCAGGCGGCAAAGCTGGTGCTCGTGCGGCTCGCGGACATCGAGCAACAGAAAGCGTTCGCCACGGTCTAGCTTGGCCTTAAGCTGCAAGACGTCGATGTCCGGTCCGGCGGCCTCCTCGGCGGCGCTTCCCGCCGGCGTCACGCCGCAGAACTGGTGATAGTCGATCAGCTCCCGGATCGTGGGCCTCTCCCCGCAAACGGGGCATTCGGCGTCCCGCCGGATCTTCAGCTCCCGGAAATGCATCCCCAATGCGTCATACAGCAGCAGCCGCCCAACCAGCGGCTGCCCCACGCCCAGAATGAGCTTGACCGTTTCGGTCGCCTGGATGAGGCCGACAAGCCCCGGCAGCACGCCCAGCACGCCGCCCTCGGCGCAACTCGGAACCAAACCGGGCGGCGGCGGCTCGGGATACAGGCAGCGGTAGCAGGGTCCGCCGGGATAGGCGAAAACCGTGGCCTGCCCTTCGAAACGAAAGATGGAACCGTACACGTTGGGTTTCCTCAACAGCACGCAGGCGTCGTTGACCAAATAGCGTGTGGGGAAGTTGTCGGTTCCATCCACCACCAGGTCGTAGTCCCTTAGGATCTGGAGCGCGTTTTCGCTGGTGAGCGCGGTCTCGAAGCGGTCCACCTGGACATGGGGATTGATGTCCCGGAGCGTCTCCGCAGCCGAATCCAGCTTCTTGCGCCCCAGGTCGCTGGTGCCATGAATGACTTGCCGCTGGAGATTGCTGGCGTCGACCACGTCGAAATCCACAATGCCCATGCGGCCGACGCCGGCTGCCGCCAGATAGAGACCCACAGGCGACCCCAATCCGCCGGCCCCCACCAGCAGCACCTTGGCCCGCTTCAACTTGAGCTGGCCCTCCGCCCCCACCTCCGGAATCAGCAAGTGCCGGCTGTAGCGCAGGATCTCCTCTTGGGACAGCGCCTCGGGCGGAGCGTCCGTACCAGCCGCGATCGGCGCGCCTCCGGCGATGCTGGGAACGATCGAGATCGTGTCCTCCGGCCGCACGGCCGTCTTCTCGCGATCCAGATGCCGGATGTCCTCGTCGTTGACATACACGTTCACGAAGCTCCGCAGCCTGCCTTCCGGCGTGAACAGGTGCTTGCGCAGCTCCTCATGGCGGTTGGCGAGCTGCTCCAGCAGCTCTCCCACCGTGCCCGCCTCCACCACAACCGACTCCTGATTGCCCGCATAGGGGCGCAGAGGCGTGGGAATTAAGACCTTGGGCATAAATCTAGAATTCTCCTTTCGGACTGATTATAGGTTCGCGGTCTGCGCGGGTCTGATCGGGATCCGGCTTGTAGCAACGGGCATGATCGAACCGCCCCTCCCGGATGGAGAGAACCACGAACAGGTACCAAGGGCAACTGTGCTTCAGGTCCGTCTGCGAAAAATACGCATCGCAATCCGGGTGCGAGTGGTAGATGCCGATCAGCGTTAAGCCCTCCGCGCGGGCGGCCTTCTCCGCCGCCAGCAAGTCCTCCGGCCGGATCTCGTAACGCGCCGCCTGCGGCCCGCCAAATACATTCTCCAACGGGACCACGCGCGTGACGACCTTTTCATCCGCGCCGTCCATCCGGCCGAGCATCGCCCCGCAGCATTCGTTGGGGTAAACCCGCGAGGCGTGCTCCAGCATTGCCTCCCAAGGGGCCTCGTCAATCCGGATCATCCCAAAAACTCTCGCTTAAATACTTAGATCCACCGTCGCACAGGATGGTCACAATGAGTCCGCGCCGGCCCTCTGCGGCCAGCTCTTGGGCCACGCGCAGCGAGGCGGCGGCGTTCGCCCCGGCCGAAATGCCCACCAGCAGGCCCTCCTCCCGCGCCAGCCGCCGGGCCATCTGCTGCGCCTCCTCGGTCGTGACAAAGACGTTGCGGCTGGCGAGCCCGGGATCGTAAATGCCCGGCCGTTCTAACGCCGAGGGCATGTGCCTTGCGCCTTCGATCCCGTGAAAGCCCGCATCCGGTTGGACCGAAATGCACACCACTTCGGCAAGCTCCTCCCTCAGCCGCCGGGTTACGCCGGTGAAGGTGCCGCTGGTCCCCATGATGGCCACGAAGTGGGTCAACCGGCGGCGGGTTTGGCGCAGGATCTCCGGCCCGGTCGTCTCGTAATGCGCCAGCCAGTTGGCCGGGTTGTTGTACTGGTCGGCGTAGAAATACGCCTCCGGATCGCGGTGGTACATCTCACGGCAGACTTGTATGGCCCCGTCGGAGCCCGCGCCCGGGTCCGTGAAAACCAGCTCCGCCCCGTAGGCCCGCAGCGTGCGCTTGCGCTCCAGCGACGCGTTCTCCGGGATGCAGATCTTCGTCCGGTAGCCCCGCGCCGCTGCGATCATGGCGTAGGCGATCCCGGTGTTGCCGCTGGAGGCGTCGAGGATCACCTTGCCAGGCCGAAGTCTGCCCTCGCGCTCCGCAGTCAAGATGATGTTGCGCGCCGGGCGGTCCTTGACTGAGCCTCCCGGGTTCAAAAACTCCGCCTTCGCCCAGATCTCGATGCCCTTCAGTCCTGTCGTCAGCTTTTCCAGCTGCACCAGGGGCGTATTGCCGATCTGTTCCAGCAACGACCCGCGCCGCCGGCTTGGGCGCGGAGTCGGAACGGCGATGGCGGAGATCATCTCGAACGGGCCACCTCGATACCCCCATCCTAGCTAACTACTTTTCCATAGTCAAGATTGAGAGTTCGATATCCGTAAATTGACCGGCAACATATATATGCAAGTCCCTCTCGTTTGGTGGGGATTGCATCCTAACGTTGGATTCCTTACAATCAAGAAGCAAAGAACGTGCCGGGGCAGATTCCCCCGTCTGCTCCGGCGTCGATCTGAACAGGAGGGACTCTATGGCTGGGTATGCCTTTCCCGAGGTATTGGTCGACACGGACTGGCTTGCCGCCCACTATGCCGATCCAGGGCTTCGAGTCGCAGAGGTGGATGTGGACACGGCCGCCTACCAGGAAGGACACGTCCCAGGCGCTGTAGGCTGGTCTTGGAACACCCAGCTCTGCGACACCGTGAGGCGCGACATCCTCTCCAAGGAGGCGTTTGAGGAGCTGATGGCCTCCTCCGGCATCGGCAACGACACAACGGTGATCCTCTACGGGGACAACAACAACTGGTTTGCCGCTTGGGCTTTTTGGCAAATGAAGATTTACGGGCACCCCGACGTGCGCATCCTGAACGGCGGCCGCAAGAAATGGATCGCCGAGGGCCGCCCGCTTTCAACGGAGCTGCCCAAGCCGGAACGGACTTCCTATCGGGCCAAGGACCCGGACCTCTCCCTCCGCGCATTCCTCCCTCAAGTGCAGGAGGCGATGCGGACCCGCGCGGCGGCGCTGATTGACGTGCGCAGTCCTCAGGAGTTCACTGGCGAGATCTTGGCCCCTCCGGGACTCCCGGAGACGTGCCAGCGCGGCGGCCACATCCCCGGCGCGGGGAACGTCCCCTGGGCCACCGCCTGCAATGAAGACGGCACATTCAAAACCTATGATGAACTCCAGAAGCTGTATTCCGCGCAAGGTGTGACTCCAGACAAACCCGTCATTGCTTACTGCCGGATCGGCGAGCGTTCCAGCCACACCTGGTTTGTTCTGAAATACCTGCTGGGCATCCCGAACGTGGCCAACTACGACGGCTCCTGGACCGAGTGGGGCAACTTGGTCGGCGCCCCGGTGGAGAGAGGAAAGGCGGCTTAAGCCGTCTCAACGTGACTCCTATGATGAATCCAAGCGATTACCAAGAACGGCAGCTTGAAGTCGCCGGCTGGCCCGTACGGCTCAGCTCCTACCGGCTGGGAGACACGTTCTACTGCCGAGCCGACAACGTATCTCCCGGCGCGTGGCTGGCCCGCACAACCGGCCAAACGCGCCAGGAGGCCGAGACCAAGGCCCTGGAGCGCGCGCAGCAGCTCTTGAGCCGGACACGCAGGGTCCCGGAAGCCGGACCGCGCTCATCGTGAGCCGGACTGATCGCGCTCGTCGCCTCCCTTACGATTCTTCGAGCGCCCGCGAGAGATCCTCCCACTCGGCCAGGAGTCGGTCAAGCGACTGGCGCATTTCGGCGAGCTCTGCGCTAAGCCGTCGCGTGTGTTCCGCGCTGCGAAATACGGCCAGCTCCTGCTCGGCCGATGCGATTTGAGCTTCCAGCCGCGAGATCTCTTCCTCAAGCTCTGCGCGGCGCTCCTGCATCTGCCGCACCTTGATAGGATTCAACCGCCGCCTCCGCGCTTCGGGTTCCGGTTGCGCAGGCGCGGCCTCCGGCGCCGGCTCTATCCCTGTGGCGGCGGGCTGCTCCAAAGTCGCTTGATTGGACTTGCGCCACAGGTAGTCCTCGTAATTGCCGGGATAAACGCGCACCTGGCGCTCGCCCACCTCGAAGACCTTGGTCGCCAGGCGGTCGATGAAGTACCGGTCGTGCGAAACGAAGACCAGCGTGCCCGAGTAGTCCTGCAAGGCCTCGAGCAGCACATCCTTAGCGCGCAGATCCAAGTGGTTGGTGGGTTCGTCCAGCAGCAAGAAGTTGGCCGGATTCAACAGCAGGCGGGCGATGGCGTACCGGTTCCGCTCTCCACCGCTGAGCACGCCGATGGTCTTGAAGACGTCGTTTTCGCTGAACAGGAAACAGCCCAGCAGGCTGCGCAGCTCGGTCTGGGCGGTGCGGGGCGCCAGCGCCGCCAGGTCATCGATGAGCCGTACGGTCGGGTCCAGCTCGCGGTACTGATCCTGAGCGAAGTAGTCCAGCTCCACGTTGTGCCCGAGCCGCAGCTCTCCCGAGCTAAGCGGCTCCACGCCGGCCAGGATGCGGATTAAGGTAGACTTGCCGGCGCCGTTCGGTCCGACCAGGGCGACGCGGTCGCCACGCTCGACGAGCAAGGTCACATCCTCAAACACGCACAGATCGCCGTACCACTTGCTCGCTCCGCGCAGCTCCGCCACCACGCGGCCGCTCGGCTTGGGCTGGGGGAAGGAAAACCGGATTGTACTCTCCTCCTTCGGCGGAAGCTCGATCTTCTCCATCCGCTCCAGCTCCTTAATGCGGCTCTGCACCTGGCGGGCTTTGGTAGCCTGGTAGCGGAAGCGCTGGATGAACGCTTCCAGTTGGCGGACGCGATCCTGCTGATTCCGGTAAGCAGCTTCCAGTTGCGCCCGCCGCTCGGCCTTCTGCTGCAAATAGCGGGAGTAATTCCCCGCGTAGAAATGCATCCGCTTGTTCCAAAGCTCCACGATCTTTTGAACCGTCACGTCTAGGAAATACCGGTCGTGGGACACCAGCACGAAGGCGTACGGGTAGGCGCTCAGGTATTCCTCGAGCCAGTTGCGCGCTTCCAGGTCCAGATGGTTCGTCGGCTCATCGAGCAGGAGCAGATTGGGGCGGGCCAGCAGCAGCTTCGCCAGCGCCAGCCGCATCTGCCAGCCGCCCGAGAACTCTTCCGTGCGCCGGAGCCAGTCCTGCTTGCGGAAGCCGAGTCCGTTGAGCACCGCCCCCGCCTGGGCCTCGATCGCGTAGCCGTCGCGGGTGCGGAACTCATGCTCCAGCCGGTGGAAGCGCTCGGCGGCAGCGGCATACTCTACACTCTGCGGGTCCAGCGAAGCCATCCGGCGGGTGAGAGACTCGAGCTCCTTCTCCATGCTCTTCAAGTCCTCGAACACGGAGAGGCATTCGGCCAAGACGGTGCGCCCGCTCAACGACAAGCCAAACTGAGGCAGGTAGCCGCACTGGATACCCTTGGTGACGCTCAGCTCCCCGTAATCCAGCGTCTCTTCACCGGCTAGGATTCGCAGCAAGGTGGTCTTGCCGCTCCCGTTGGCCCCGACCAGGCCGATGCGGTCGCCGGGGTTGATCTGCCAGTCGGCATGTTCGAAAAGAAGCTTCTCGCCGAAACGTTTGCCGGCGTCAACGAGCTGGATCACTTCACCGGACCGCAGAAGAAGTCGAGCGCGCTAGCGATGTAATCGCGCAGCTCGGCGCGCTTCACCACCGCGTCGAGAAACCCGTGCTTGAGGAGGAACTCGCTGCGCTGGAAGCCCTCGGGCAGCTTCTGCCGGATGGTCTGCTCGATGACCCGCGGCCCGGCAAAACCGATTAGCGCTCCCGGCTCCGCAATGTTGAGATCGCCCAGCATGGCGAAGCTGGCCGTGACCCCGCCGGTGGTGGGATCGGTCAGAACGCTGATGTAGGGGACGCGGCTGTCATCCAGGCGCGCCAGCGCCGCCGAGATCTTGGCCATTTGCATAAGGCTGACCGCGCCTTCCTGCATGCGGGCCCCGCCGGAGGCCGAGACGATAATGAGCGGCCAGCGCTGCGCCATGCAGCGCTCAATCATGCGCGTGATCTTTTCTCCCAAAACCGCGCCCATGCTGCCGCCGATGAACTTCAGCTCCAAAGCGCACATCCCGACCGGCCGGCCTTTTAACTTGCCCGAAGCGGAGATGACCGCATCTTCGAGCGACGTCGCCTTCTTCATCGCCGCCAGGCGTTCTTTGTACGGCCGCTGATCGACGAAGCCCAGCGGGTCGGTCGAGGCCAGCTCCCGGTCGTACTCTTGCCAGGCGCCGTCGTCGAAAAGCTGACGCAGCCGCGTGGCTGCATCCACTTTAAAATGGAATTCGCACTTGGGGCAGACCTGGAGATTCTCCTCCAGCGCTTTGCGCCAGATGATCTGGCGGCAACTGTCGCACTTGAGCCACAGCCCCTCGGTGCGGACGCGTTGCTCTTCCGGGGGCGGGCCCGGCTCGCGGGCGGGTTTCTGTCTGGTGAACCAAGCCATTTCAGGCGTTCCGATCTGCTATTGTCCTACATTTATGCTGCCGCTTTGCGGTCCTGCGTCGCTCCGAAGCTCCGTGGAGCGTCATTCCGACGTCCGGTACAACATATCCCGCAGCCGGAGATACCACTCCGGGCCAAGGCGGACTGGGAACACCGGCGCGGCGCACCAGTCCCCCGTCGCCTTGGCCCCGGCCAGCCGGAGGATCTCCGGCAGAAGCTTCTCCCCCGGCTTGGCCTCCCTCGTCCTGGCCAATGCCAAGTCCTGCCAGACGTTGCGCAGCAGCAGCCCGCGCCCGGACGTCATGTCGGGTTTCTCCTCGCTTGGCAAGCCGCACAGATAAATTCTCAGTGCCTCGCGCGCCGCCGCATCGGCCGGTTCGCTGGGCGGGGGCAGCTTTCCGGCAACGGGAGGCGAGGCGGGAACCGTGGCGGGTGAGATTCGCACCTCCATGGGATAGATGATCCAGTCCCCGCCTGTATAGAGTTGAAGTTCCACCCGCGCCCGCGACACCGGACGGCTGGCCGCCGTCCACAGATCCACCAGAAACGTGATCGTGGTTTGCCCGGGGACGGGTGCGGAGGGCCCTGGCAGCACCCCACGAGCGGGCTGGGCCACCGGTTCTACCGCATCGGGGATCCACTCCCCGCCCTGCCGCACGAAGATCTCCCGATACAGAGTGACCTGGAAAACGTCGTCGGGATTCTGGGCGACGTACAGCGTGTAGTCGCTCCCGGCAGGCAGCGTGATGGCCGCGCGGAACGTGCTGTGCGCGTTGCGAGGCGCAGCGGGAGAAAGGATCTCGCGGGGACGCACCGCCGGATCCTGCGGCCGGTCCGCGCTGATCACCTGGCCAAACGGATCGATGCGCTGCAATTCGGAGTAAACACGGATGGAGGCCAACTGCGCCCTTGCCGGAGCAGCCAGCAGAGCGCACCCGACCACCCAGCCTGCCAGCCCAGCCAGCCTCATGCCATGTCCCACTTCTCCTGGTGCAGCAGAGGATCCCCGGTCACCAGCACGGGACGGCGCAGGATCTCCTCCAGCTCCTCCAGGTAATCATTGCCGGTGGCTTTCAGGACTTTGGCCACTTCCGGATTCACGCGCAGCACCACGTTAGGCCCTTCTACGGCGGGTGCAATCCGGCGCGCCTCTTGCAGGATCTCGCCTACCACCGTCTGAACACTCTTTACGTAGCCGGCGCCTTCACAATACGGACACGGAGAACACAGCGTCCGCTCCAGGCTCTGCTTGACCCGCTTGCGGGTGATGGCCACCAGGCCGAAATCGTTGAACTGGAGGATCTTGTAGGGAGCCCGGTCCCGCCGCATCTCCTCCTCCAGCGCTTGCATCACCTTCTGGCGGTTCTTGCGCTCCTCCATATCGATGAAGTCGACCACAATGATCCCGCCCAAATCCCGCAGCCGGATCTGCCGCACAATCTCCCGGATCGCCTCCAGGTTGGTCTTGACGATAGTGTCTTCCAGCCGGTTGGACGAACCCACGAACTTTCCGGTGTTGACGTCGATGGCCACCAGGGCTTCGGTCTGGTTCACCACGATGTAACCGCCGCTTTTGAGCCAGACCTTCGGCCGCAACGCCTTCTCCAACTCAGCGGTAATGTTAAAGGCGTCAAAGATCGGCGTGGAGCGGGTGTAGAGCTTGACCCGCGGCACCATCGTCGGATGCACTCGCTCGACAAACCGCAGCACGCTCTCGTAAACTTCTTCGCTGTCCACCCAAATGGCCTTGTAGTTATCGGTCAACTGGTCGCGCAAAGTGCGCTGCACGATGTCCAAATCGTGGTGAATCAACGCGGGCGCGGGCCGCTTCTCCGCCTTTTGGCGGATCTCCAGCCACAGGTTGTACAAGTACTTCATGTCGGCGGCAATCTCTTCCTCCGACTTGCCTTCGCCCGCAGTCCGCACGATAAACCCGCCCGGCATCCCCGCGCGGTGGGTTTGGATGATCCGGCGCAAACGCGCCCGCTCCTCTTCGGAGGCGATTTTGCGCGAGACGCCGGGATGGTCCACCGTGGGCATGTACACCACGTAACGGCCGGGCAGGGCGATGTGCGAGGTGATGCGCGCGCCCTTCTGTCCCAGCGGCTCCTTGGCGATCTGAACCAAGATCTCCTGGCCTTCCTTCAGCAGATCGGTGATGGAAGGCGCGGGCTTCTCGGCTTCCGCTGCCGTGACGGTTTCGGTCTCCGTGGGGGCGGCTGCCGCCGGTCGCTGCGCCTCCGGCCGCAGTTCTACCTGGGGTTGACCCCGCAGTTTGCGCCTCAGGCGCCGGGAGATGCGGTGAGGCAGACGGAGAGTTGGTTCGATGACCGCCGCCGAAGCGGGCCCGGCGCCGGCCGTCGTCTCTTCCCCGTGGGCCGGGGATTCCGCTCCAACGGCTGGTGACTCCTCTCCAGCGATTGCTTCCGCACCAGGCTCGAGTTCTCCCTCACATGGCTCTGCGCCGGCCGTTAATTCCTCCGGCGTTCCCAACGAAACGGCAATTTCCGGCGTCTTTTCCTCGGCGGATTCACTGGCCGGCGGCAGCGCAGGCTGCGCCCGGAACAACGCATCAAACGCCCGGGCCGCCTCCTCAGCCGGAGGTTCACTCTCTGGTTCCGGCGAGGGGGTCTCATTCGCGGCATGAGCGGCCACCGCCTCCTCCGCCGTTTGTGGCTCAATTTGCCGCAATGCGGCTTCGTGGTCCGGCTCCTGTCCCGATTCCGCCTCTTCCACCGCCGGCCTCTCGCGCTCAAACAGGAAAGCCGCCGCTCGTGCCTCCAATTGCCGAATCTCTTCCTCGGCCAGATCCGGACCTGAACTCTGCGGCGACTCTTCCAAGCCGCTTCCCTCCCATCCCTCCGGAGCCTGGGAGGCTTCTCCCGCCGTGCCTTGGTATTTGGCCAGAGATTCCCCCGGAAGAACCGTCAGTTCCGCCTCTTCGGCAGGCTCTTCTACCGGTGCAGCGGGCGACACATACTTCGACTCGGGGAATTCCCGTCCGCGGCTCCTGCGCCTCCGGCTCCGGCGGCTCCGGCGCTCGCGGCCGCTTTCAGCCGGCTCGGCTGCCGGGGCTGGGGCGGCCACCCCGCGCGGCGCTGGGGCCGGCATCTCCCGCTGGCCGCGCCGTCCGCGGCCTTCCGGGGCCAGGGGCATCTTGTCGTATTCCTCTTGCTCTTCGTAAAAGTCCGAAACATAGAGGAAGGCGTCCCGCTCCAGCCCGATGTCGACGAAAGCGGATTGCATGCCGGGCAGAACACGGGTCACACGGCCCTTGTGAATGCTACCTGCCAGAGAGTACTCGTTTGCCCTCTGGAAATAAATTTCGACCAACTGGTCGTCCTCCAGTACCGCCACCTTTGTTTCATGCCGGTTGGAGGAGATCACTAATTCCTTCGTTGCCATGCCAGCTCCTCGTTTCAGGCGAACGGCGGGCGGCGTGGCGGGAGAAACGAGGCGGGCTCGGCTGCGCCTGCTAATCATGCAGGTGCCCGGCTGGGACTGCGAACCGAGAGCGCTCTGGCGCAATTTGCAGCGGCGGGATACTCTCCGCCTGCGCGGCTTTCGCCGCCTGTCATTCCTGGCTCCTGGCCTGACTCCGCCGGCCTGAAGCGCCCTCTGAAACGTGAAATCTTTTCTGCCTTCGAACTCCTCGCTATTGCCGCGGCTCGATCGCTTCAATGAACAAACCGCTGGAGGCGGACATTGTTGACCAGACCGAGCATCGCGAACGTCGCAAGCACGCTGGATCCGCCATAACTCATCAGCGGCAAAGGGAGACCCGTCACCACCATCCGGCCGACGAGCATCCCGACGTTGACAAACACTTGAAACAACAACAACGCGCCCACTCCCATGCAGATATACATGCCGGCGCGGTCCGGCGCTGCTTGCGCCACCTGCACAATCTGCATCAGAAGCAGGAAATACAAAACCAACACGGCCGTGACGCCGACAAACCAGTGCTCCTCGGCGAAGGCCGCCAGAATAAAATCCGTGTGTGGGACCGGCAAAAAGCGCAACTGGGTCTGGGTCCCGTGAGTGACCCCCTTACCCCAAATCCCGCCCGAGCCGACCGCAATCATCGACTGCAACACTTGATAACCTGAACCCAGCGGATCGCTGGCCGGATTGCGAAAAGCCTGAATCCGCGCCTTCTGATAATCGCTCAGATAGAGCGGACTGGCCGCTGCCAGCACTGCCACCAGTGCCAGAGCCACGGCCCAATGCCGCCAATGGAGGCCGGCAAAAAACAACCCTGCCCCGGCGATCACCCCGAATGTGATGGCCGTGCCCAAGTCCGGCTGCTTCGCAACCAGCAGCATGGGTATGGCTGCCAGCACCGCCAGCTTAAACGCGTCCGCCAGCGCCGGCCGGTCCGTCTTAAGATCGCTAAGGTACCGGGCCATCAACAGGATGATAATCATTTTAGCGAATTCAGAAGTTTGAAACGTGAAGCCGCCCGGCAAAGGTATCCAACGCCGCGCTCCGAAAACCTGTCGTCCTAGAACCAGCACACCAACCAGGAGCACTAGACACAGCACGTACAAAACCGGCGCCTTTTCCATCCAGGCATGGTAGTCGACTTTGGAGACGGCGTACATCACCAGCAGTCCCGCAGCCAAATACAACCCCTGCCTCCACCATGCCGACGACCAGCGGGTCCCCAGCGTGGCGCTGTAAATCTGCACAATGCCTAACCCGCTGAGGCTTAAAGCCAAAAGCAGCAGTCGCCAGTCCAACTCCTTCCAGCTTCGTTCCGCAGTCATGGAACTTCCTTCTCCCCTGAGCCCGAACCGAGATGGGCGCTCAGGGCCGGTGCCGGCGGCCTGGGCTTCTTCTTTTCAAAGTGGACCCGAATGACCTCTCGAGCCACGGGCGCCGCCGCCGTGGATCCATGCCCCCCTCCTTCCACTAGGGCGACCACCACAATTTCCGGAGCCTCCCGCGGAGCAAAACCGACGAACCAGGCATTGTCTTTGAGCTGCTTACCCAGTTCCGTACCCTTCAAGACCTCGTTCGACGCCAATTGCGCCGTCCCAGTCTTGCCGCAGACTTCGACGCCGGGCAAGCGGGCTCTTGCCCCGGTTCCATCTTCCACCACTGCGCACATGCCGCCCACCACCTTTGCGACGTTTTCCGGATTGAGGCTGGCTCGGCGGGGTTCGGGACGCTGACCCGCCGCCGGCTCGGCCAACAAGTGCGGCGTGTGCCAGATTCCCCCCATCACCAGCCCCCCGATGGCATACGCAAGTTGCAGCGGGGTCACCGTGAGCGCACCTTGGCCGATCGCCACCGAGATCGTCTCCCCCGCATACCACTTTTCTCGAACCGTGCGGATTTTCCAGCGGGTCGAAGGCACCAGTCCCTCTCTCTCGTTCGGAAGGTCGATGCCGGTCTTCCGGCCCAAGCCGCACAGCTCGGCGTACTCGGCGATCCGGTCGATGCCCAGCCGGTTGCCCAGCGAGTAGAAGTATACGTCGCACGATTGCGCAATGCCCTTTCCCAAATTCACCACGCCGTGCCCGCCCCGCAGATGGCACCGGAAATAGCGGCCAAAGTAGTTCGCGCCCCCCGCGCAGTATTCGGTCTCCGATCCGTCGATGGCCCCGCTTTCCAGGCCCGCCAGAGCCACAATCGGCTTGAAGGTCGAGCCCGGCGCATACTCGCCCTGAATCGCGCGGTTGAGCAACGGGTTGTCCGGGCTGGTGTTCAGTTCTCTCCAATGAGCGGGACGGATTCCCCCTAGGAACTGGCTCGGGTCGAAAGCCGGCCGGCTGACCATCGCCAAAACATCTCCGTTGCGTGGGTCGAGCGCCACCACTGCCCCGCGCTGGCCCTCCATCGCCAGCTCCGCTACCGCTTGCAGGTCCAGGTCGATGGTAAGCCGGATGGTCTGCCCGGGTGCCGCCTCCTTCAAGCCGATGACCTGTTGCTCGATCCCGCGGTGATTCACCACCACCTGGCGTTGCCCGTCGCGGCCGGCAAGCAGCCGGTTGTATTGGCGCTCGATGCCGCTCTTGCCGACCAAATCTCCAGGATTGTAACGGGCGAATTCGGCGGTGTTGAGCTCCTGCTCACTGACTTCCCCCACGTAGCCGATCACGTGGGCGGCCAGCCCGTCCCGCGGATACAGCCTGCGCTGGAACGGGATCAGTTCCAGCTCCGGAAAGCCCGGATCTCCTCGGTGCGCCTCGACGAAGGCCAGTTCGCTTGGACTAAGCCGTTCTTTCAGTAGAACCGGCTGGTAACGGGGACGCGAAGAGTATCGCCTCAATCGGTGTTGGAGATCGTCGTAGTCCAGGTCCAGCCCCTCCGCAACCTCCCGCAACCGTTCTTCCTCCAGATTCTCCCGCGGCAGCAATAGACTGTAAGAGAAATGGTTGTCGACGATCACCCGGCCCTCGCGGTCCAAAATGCGGCCTCGCGGCGCCGGAATGGGAAGCGACCGGATGCGGTTGCGTTCCGCGCGTTCGCTGTAAAACTCCGGGTTCAGAACCTGGAGCTCCCAGAAGCCGGACAGCAGAAACAGAAAAACGCCCGCCAGAATGTACTGAAAGGCGACGATGCGCCCCGCGGCGAATCGCACGTCGTCACGGCGAACGACTCCGTAGCGCGAACGGACCCGCTTCCAGCGTGGCAGATTCAGGTTCATGAGCCAACCGTGCGCTTCACGAGCTCTCCCTCAGTTTATCCAATAGCCCAAATAACGGCGCCGCCAAAGCGCCGTTCACCACGGCCGCAACAAGCGTCGCGCCGGGCGCCAAGGCCGCCGGCTCGTTTAATAGGACCCGGCGCAGCGCCCACAACAAAATCTGATGGCCTCCAAAAAAAACGAAACCCAGCCCAAAGCGCACTACCGGATTGTCCGTGTCCAGCCGCAGGCCCAGCGAGGAGGCGGCAAAACCCGCCAGGGTCTTCACCATGCCCAAGACTCCGATCGGCCAGTGTGAGAGAGCATCCTGGAACAGACCGATCGCCGCTCCGATCATTAAACCCGCCACCGGGCTCCGGCGATTCATGCACAAATATATGGTCACTAGCAGAGGCAGTTCCAGGTAAGAAAACAGCCCCGCCAACAAAGGGGCATAGATCTGGAATAAAATGGCCGCCACCGGGATCGCCACCGTCAGCCACGGACGCAGCCTCCGCCGCGCCGGCCGGCGCCGTGCAAACAAAGTAGCGGAATCGAAGGGCTCGCTCATGGTCGGACCGGGTTCGGACTCGCGGCTGGCGGCGCTGGGGCTGCTTCCCGCTGTGTGGCGCTGCCGCCCTCGAGGTGGACGGCGCCGCGCGGCGCCGCTTCGCGGCGGTACCGCTCGAGAATACGGTCCGCGTCGGTCCCCATCGCCGTGCCGGGTTCCCGCAACGCGGGCCACTCCGGGTTCCCAGCCGGCTGTGGAGCGGGCAGCAGCGGGGCGCTTCCCGCTACGGGCTGCTCGTCGGGCAGTGCTTGGTGGATTGGGGCCGTGACAACAAGCAGCTCCTCCAGCCCGCCGGCCGGCGCCGCCGGCTTCAGCAGAATCTCCTTGAACACCCCGCTGCCTCCTACGGACTTCACCTCTCCAGCCGGAAGCCCACGGAGGAAAATGCGGTCCTCACCGGACGTGTAGAACCAGTCGCCGGGTTTGACATCTTCATCGCTGTGAACATGGGTCACCGCGCACTCGGACCGCCCCAATCCGCGCAGAATCCCCTGCACCCGGCTGCGCCCGCAGATTACGCCCGCCGAAAAGCCTTCCGCGGTGACCAGCATGACTTGCGAAACCGACGGATAAACCGCCGTGACTCTCCCCGCCAGTCCGGCAGGGTTGATGACCGCCATCCCAGTGCGAATCCCGGCGTCGGCGCCGCGGTCGACAAACACTACTCGGGCGTTCAAGCCCGAGGCAGCCGCCACCACGCGGACGGCGATGGTCTGCGAAGGAGTGCGGGCGCGGAACTGAGCCAGAGCTTGGGCGCGTTCGGAGGCGGTCAATTCCGACCTCAAGAAACGGTTCTCCAACTTCAGCCGGTCCACTTCCTCCCGCAAGAGCCGGTTCTCCCTCCGCGCATGCACCAGCCAGAGATACTCCGACCACCACGCCGCCACAGCCGAGCGGGCGGATTCGATCGCCTTTCCAGGCGGCGCCGTCAGAGTCACTGCCCACACGCGTAGCAACCGCACCTCGCCGCCGGTGCGCACTTGGTAAGCGACCAGTATAAGCTGCGCCAGCAACACCGCCAGCAACACGGTGAGGCTGCGGTAGCGGTTGAGGAGAGACTCCATAAACGCACCGCCGGAAGCTTCAGTCGATCGAGATGCGGCGTAGCAGGTCGAAGTCGGTGAGCATCTTGCCCGTGCCCAGAACCACCGAAGCCAGAGGATCTTCCGCAATCGACACCGGCAGTCCGGTTTCCTCCCGGATCCGCTTGTCCAGGTTCTTCAACAGAGCGCCGCCGCCGGTCAGAACGATGCCCCGGTCGCTGATGTCGGCGCTCAGCTCCGGAGGCGTGCGTTCCAAAGCCACACGGATCGCATTCAGAATCGTCGCCACGCACTCCGAGAGCGCCTCACGGATTTCACTGTCATCGACGGTGATGGTCTTTGGAACCCCCTGGATCAGGTTGCGGCCCTTGATCTCCATGGTCATCGGCTTGTCCAGAGGGAAAGCTGAGCCGATCTGCATCTTGATCTGTTCCGCCGTACGCTCGCCGATCAGCAAATTGTACTTCCGTTTCAAGTACTGAACGATCGCCTCGTCCATCTCATTTCCGGCCACTCGGACCGACCGCGAGTAGACGATGCCGGACAGCGAAATGACCGCAACGTCGGTGGTGCCGCCGCCGATGTCCACGATCATGTTGCCGCAAGGCTCGGTAATGGGCAAGCCCGCCCCAATCGCAGCCACCATCGCCTGCTCGACTAGGTGCACCTCGCTGGCTTTGGCTCGGTAGGCGGAGTCCACCACGGCGCGCTTTTCCACCTGAGTGATTTCGCTCGGCACGCCGATGACGATCCGCGGATGCACCAGCACCCGCCTCCCATGAGCCTTCTGAATGAAGTAAGCCAGCATCCGCTCAGTGACCTTGAAGTCGGCGATGACGCCGTCCTTCATCGGACGGATGGCGACAATGTTGCCCGGCGTTCGGCCAACCATCTCCTTTGCGTCATGGCCGACAGCCTCAATCTCGCCGGTATTCTTGTTGATGGCCACTATCGACGGCTCATTGACCACGATCCCCTTGCCCTTGGCGTACACCAGGGTGTTGGCGGTACCCAGGTCAATGGCCAAATCCGAAGAAAACAAACTAAATAGAGAACGAAGGTTCATTTTGGAAACTTATGGATGCCCGGACAAGGACCGAATCCCATCAAAGGCTAGCACAGGCCGGCGATCTTGCGCTACTGCGCCGCTGGTTTCTCGTTGCAATACAATGAGTTTCTGGTGATTTTCCGCCGCCAGTTCCTGTCCCTGCCTCTGGCCCTGTTGGCCGGCTGCCGCCGCCGCAGCCCAGGTTACCCCGGTTACGCCTTCGTCGCTCTCGGGGAAGGCCGCGCCTTGGCGGTTGTCGATCTGCTGGCCTTCGCCTTGCGCCGCCAAATTCCGCTCCCGGCTGCCCCCTCTGAGGTGGTTGCGCCGCGCGGAGGCCCGGCGGTGTACGCTCTGCTGCCCGAAGCCGGCCTCGTCTGCGAAGTTGACTCCTCCCGCCTCGAGATCACACGCCGCTTGTCCACACGCGCGCGGCTGCTCCGTATGAAGTCTGCCCCCGGCCGCGGAACCTTGTGGCTGCTGGCCGCCGAACCCCGCCAGCTCATGACCATCTCGCTCGATGATTTCCGAATCAAGACCAGGCTGAACCTCCCGGCCCCGCCCTTCGACTTTGACCTCAGCCCGGATGGCGCTGTCGCCGCCGTCACCTTCGGAGACGCCGGACTTCTCAGCCTTGTCGAATTGCAACAGAGCCGTGTGCATCCGCCGGTCCCGGCTGGACAGAGCTGTGAGATCGTCTGCTTCCGGCCCGATGGGCGGCAGGTGCTCACCGCAAATCCGGCCGAGCGCCGGCTGGCCGTGATCAGTGCGGAAACCCGACAGTGTGTCACCTCTTTGTCGGTCGCGATCCGTCCGCGTCACTTCTGCTTCAAGAACGACGGCGGAGAACTCTTCGTGACTGGAGAAGGCATGGACGCCGTGGTCATCGTCAGCCCGTACTCGACCGAAGTCACAGAAACCGTCTTGGCAGGACGCGCGCCCGGCCCCATGGCCGTTTCCCGTTCCCCGGAATACCTCTTCGTCGCGAATCCCCCTTCCGGCGACGTCACCATCCTCGACGTCGAAACCCGGCGCGTGGTCGCGGTCACCCCGGTAGGCCAGAAGCCGGGTCCGATTCTGATTACCCCGGACGACCGTTATGCCTTGATCCTGGACCAAGCCACAGGGAGTGTGGCGGTGATCCGCCTTGCCTCTATCCTGCCCCGCCGCACCCGCGGCGCGCCTCTGTTTACCGCCATCCCGGTGGGGCTCAACCCCCGCAGCGTCGCGGTTGCCGCCATGACGTAAAAACTCCGCTGCACCTGCCCTCCGGTGCGCCAATGGCCGCATCCCAAATCCCTGCAACCGCATCTTACAAAGTAAACAGGCGCGGGGCCAGTGCCCCGGCCGTTCCGGCAACCCCGTCAACACGATTACGGATTGGGTCCGAAAAGCCGGAACCAACAGTCAGGCCTGAAGCAAGGGCCCCCTGAGCGCTACAAGCCTTCGGGGGCCCTCCTAAAGAAAACCCCGCACGGCTCCGTGGGGCAGGCAATCTCGCCTGCGGCCGACATTCCTGTCGGCCTTGGCCCTCTTCACCCGCCGCCTTTCTTCATCCTTTCTTGCCCGCCCCGCTCGACGAGCTACTCTGTCCTCCTACACTTCCACCCAACTGACCTTCCAAAGCCCCAAGAGTCTTCTCCCTCGCCTTCACATCCCGATGTAACGCGCGTAAAGACTCCGCGCTAAACCGGTATCCATCGTCCCTTTGATGATCGCCCGGCCATCGGGGAACAGTGTGATCTCATACGGCGGAATCGAAAACCTCAACACATAAGGATTCACCCGGACTTGGCCCAGCGGTTGGAGACGCCGGGCCGTCTCTTCCAGATTCACTTGCCGCGGAGCCTCGTGAATTTGAACCGCATTCCGCCCGCACAGCGTCACGGGCGCGCGCCGGGCAGCGTCAAGATGCACGAACTCCCGTCGCCCACAGGCGGCGCACTCCGGGTCCGGTCCCGGTTGCTTGATTTGGCGCACCAGCCCGCTCCAAACGTCGAGCGAGGTGATTCTCCGTGAAACCGCTTCTCGCTTTCCAGCCAGTATTTTGATGGCTTCGCTCGCCTGCAACGCCGCCACCACGGCCGGAACCGTGTTCAGAACGCCCACCGTCTCGCAGGTCACGTTCCCGTTGGACGGCGCCGCCGGGTAGACGCATTTCAGACAAGCGGTTTCCCCCGGCAGCACGGTCATCACCGTCCCGTAAGTAGCCACTGCACCCCCGTACACCCAAGGAATACCGTTCTTCACGCAGAAGTCATTCATCAAATAACGGGTCTCGAAGTTGTCTGTGCCGTCCAGCACCACCCCCGCGCCGCCAAGCAGCCGCCCAATGTTGTCCGCCGTCAGATCCGCAACCTCGGCCTGGATCTGGATGTCCGAGTTCACCTCGGCCAGCCGCCGGGCGGCGGCCACGGCCTTAGGCAAACCCTCCTCTGCATCCGATTCCCGGTATAAGCATTGGCGCTGTAGATTGCTGAACTCAACGTAGTCCCGGTCTATGAGCACCAGGCGGCCTACTCCCGCACGGCAGAGCGCATCCGCGAGAAACGTGCCCAGCCCCCCGCAGCCCGCAATCACCGCTGAGGAGTCCAAAAGCCGCTGCTGTCCCTCTTCCCCCAAGGCCCGGACGAGGATCTGACGGCTGTAGCGCTGGCGGTCGCGGGATCTCATCCGATCCAATCGTAGCAACCGTTGCAGTATGATGCAGGAAGTGCGCTGTACTGCCTTGCGAACTCAGAAGGCGCTGGCTCTCCTCCTCTGCTTCAGTGCCGGATTGCTTGCGGGCGCCGGCGATTACGAGGGCCGAACCATCGCCAGCGTGAGCTTCGATCCGGCGTTGCAACCCTTGCCCGCCTCAGAGTTAAACGCCATCCTTCCCTTGCGCCGCAACCAGCCCTTGCGAATGAAAGACGTGCGCGAAACCATCGACCGCCTTTACGCCACCGGCCGCTACAATGACATCGCCGTGGAAGCCGACGAGGTGAACGGCCAACTGGCCATCCGCATCCGCACCAAAGGCAATTGGTTCGTCGGCCCGGTGACGGTCGTGGGCGCTCCTCAGCCCCCGGGCAAGGGTCCGCTCGTCAACGCCACCGGTCTGAAGCTCGGCGCGCCCTTCTACACCGAAGACTTGGACGCGGCCGCCGCAAATCTAAAACGGGTCCTCGCCAACAACGGATTCTTTCAACCCACCTTCGAGCCTCGCGTCTCCTACGACCACCGCACCCAGCAAGCCAGCATCACCTTCCAGATTCAGCCCGGCCCGCGGGCCCGGTTCGGCCCGCCGGTTTGGGAAGGGCAGTTTCAAGACCCTCCCAGCCGCCTGCTAAAGGCTGCCAAATGGAAAGGCTGGTTTGGCTGGCGCCGCCTCACCGAAGAACGAATTCAAAACGGCATCCAGCGCCTCCTGCGCTCCTTCAGCAAGAGAGATTACCTCATGGCTCGGGTCTCCTTAGACCGGACGGACTACGATCCGTCAACCGGGACCGCCATCCCCCATCTCACCGTCACCCAGGGGCCGCCCGTTGTAATCGAGGTGGAGGGCGCCAAAGTCGGCCGTGGCCGCCTGCGCCGGCTGATCCCTATCTTCGAGGAGCAGACCGTCGACAGGGAGTTGCTGGAAGAAGGCGCTCGCCAGCTCACCGAATACCTGCAAGCGGAGGGCTACTTCGATGCCCGGGTCACCTACGCGTCTTCCCAAGACGCCTCAGGACGCATGCGCATCACTTACAAGGTCGAGCGAGGTGAACGTCACAAGCTGGTTCACATTGAAATCCGCGGGAACCGCTACTTCGACGAACGGACGCTGCGCGAACGGCTCTTGGCTGCCCCGGCGGGCACGCTTCACCTCCGCCGCGGCCGGTTCAGCGCCAACATCCTGGAGCGGGATCTGAACTCCATTCAGAGCCTCTATCGCACCAACGGCTTCCGCGAGGTCAAAGTCACGGCGCGTCTGGAGGAGAACTACCGCGGCAAGCGCGGGCAAACTGCCTTGACCTTCCACATTGAGGAAGGCCCGCAGTGGCTGGTCTCCCGCGTCGATTTCCAAGGCATCAGCCCGCAGCATGAAGCCGCCATCCGCGGCATCCTCCAGTCCGCCCCCGGCCAGCCCTTCAGCGAAGCCAATATCGCCGCCGACCGCGATAACATCCTGGCCTATTACTACGACCGCGGCTATTCCGAGGCCCAGTTCGAATACGCCTACCGGCCCTCCCCCGAGCCGTCCCGCATGGAGTTGCAGTACACCGTCCGGGAAGGCCCCAGCCGCGTGGTGCGCGAGGTCCTCTTGGGAGGACTGGAGGCTACTCGCCCGCAATTGGTCCACCAAAGACTGGGTATCAATGTCGGCGACCCGCTTTCGCCCACGCAAATGATCCAGACCCAGCGCCGTCTTTACGACCTGGGTATCTTCGCCAAAGTCGAAACCGCCATCCAGAATCCGGACGGTGAAGAGCCGGCTAAATACGTCGACTTCCAAATGGAAGAATCCCGCAAGTACTCCATAGCCGGCGGCGTCGGCGCCGAAATCGCCCGCATCGGCGGCAGCCGCACCGATCTCACCGCCCCCGCCGGACAAGCGGGTTTCAGTCCTCGCGTCTCCTTTGATCTAAGCCGTTTGAACTTCCTCGGCCGTGCGCACACCGTCAGCCTCCGCAACCGTGTGTCCACCTTGCAGCAACGCGTCCTGCTCAGTTACCTGGCGCCCCAGTTCCGCAACCGGCAAAATCTGGACTTGACCGTGAACGCATTGTTCGACACTTCCAAGAACGTCCGCACCTTCTCGGCCCGGCGTTGGGAAGGCTCCACTCAGATCGCGCACCGCTGGACCCGCTCGAAGACCTTCTTCTATCGTTTCGCCTACCGCCGCGTCTCGGTCGATCAGAACACCCTCAACATCAGCAAGGACCTCATTCCGCTGCTGTCTCAACCGGTGCGCGTCGGAGTCTTCTCGGCCTCCTACGTCGACGACCGCCGGGATGATCCGATCGATTCCAGCCGCGGCACTTACAACAGCCTCGACCTCGGCGTGGCCTCCCGCCTCTTTGTCTCCGAAACCGACTACGGCCGCCTGCTGGCCCGCAACTCCACCTACCACCCGCTCACCGGCCGCCTGGTGCTGGCCCGCAATACTTCCTTTGGACTGATGACCACCTTGCGCCGCCGTCCCGGCCAGCTCCCCAGCCCGCAGGATATCCCTTTGCCGGAGCGATTCTTCGCCGGCGGCGCTAGCTCCCACCGGGCCTTTCCCGAAAACCAGGCCGGCCCGCGCGACTTGCAGACCGGCTTCCCTCTGGGCGGCAAAGCCCTACTTGCCTTCAACACCGAACTGCGCTTCCCCATCGCCGGACAAAACATCCGCGGCGTCCTGTTCCACGACGCCGGCAACGTGTACTCCAGCGTCCGCGACGTATCCTTCCGCGTGCGCCAGCGCAACAAGACCGACTTCGATTACATGGTCCACTCAGTCGGGCTCGGCCTCCGTTACCGCACCCCCGTCGGGCCGGTCCGCCTGGACTTGTCGTTCTCCCCTAACTCTCCCCGCTTCTACGGTTGCAGCGGCACCCGCGAGGATCTGCTCGCAGGACGCTGCAATCCCTCCGATCAGCGCATCAACCGTTTGCAGTTCCATTTCTCCCTGGGGCAGACCTTCTAATGCGCGGCCGGCTGTGGTTTCTTTTATGCGCCTGCGCCCTCACCTGCCTGCCCGCGGTTCTGGACCGCATCGTGGTCACCGTCGGCCGCCGGGCCATCACCGAAAGCGACCTGGTGAAGGAGATCCGCCTGTCCTCATTCCTCAATCAGTCCGAACCGGACTACTCAGACCAAAGCCGCAAGGCCGCCGCCAAACGTCTCATCGAGAGGGCTCTGATCGCCGCCGAAATGCAGGCGGGCCGCTACCTCAACCCAGATCCGGAGGAAGTGAGGCCGGCTCTGGAATCCTTGAGGAAGAGCCGCAGCCAGGGATCTTCCTCGCTGGAAGACGCCCTCCTCAAATACGGCCTTACAGAGGAAGATCTGCGGCGTTACTTGCTGGAACAAGCGGCGGTCCTGCGCTTCATCGATCTCCGCTTTGGCGCCGCGGTCCAAATCGTGGAGTCCGACGTGCGCGACTACTATCTACGTCAGTTTCTTCCGGAGTGGCAGAATAGAGGCAAGGGCCCGGCGCCCTCTTTCGACGAGGTGCGGGAAGACCTGGAGCGCCTGTTGCGCCAACAGCGGGCGGACCTGTTGGTGGAAGAGTGGCTGAAAGAAGCGGGCAACCGGGTGCGCATCGAGTTTAAGGACGAGACCTTGCGGTGAGCAAAGCGAAGCGGTTCTGGTTCGGCGCAGCCCTCGCGGCGGCGGTTGTGCTGCTTGCCGCCGCCGCTGTGCTGCTGTTGCTCCGTTCCGCATGGTTCCACGAGATGGTCCGCCGGCGCATCGTACAGGAAGTCGAGCGCGCCACCGGCGGCCGCACGGAAATCGGGCAGTTCCGCTTCGATCCTCGGCGACTCCATGCGGAAGTTTCCCGCTTTGTCCTCCACGGCAAGGAAAGCCCGAAAGAACCGCCGCTGTTCTCGGCCGATTCCATCGGCGTCGATTTCCGCATACTATCCTTTGTTCGCCGGGACATCGTCCTGACCCGCGTCACTCTCCACCGCCCGCAATTGAACATCACCGTCTACCCGGACGGAAGCACCAATCTCCCTGAGCCTGCGGTCAAGCGGGAACGCCGCGATCCGGTCCAACAGTTCTTGGCCCTGGCCATCCGTTACTTCCAAATCCGCGAAGGGCTCATTCGTATCAATGAGCGGCGTCTGCCGGTCGAACTCTCGGGCGAGAATCTGGCCGCGCAGCTCTTTTATCATGCGCAAGACCCGCACTACACCGGCCAACTCTCCTTTCGCAAGCTGCACCTCGCGGCAGCGGGACGCCCGCTTCCCGCCTTTGACGCGGACCTGTCTTTGACGCTCGACCAGCGTCGCCTGCGGTTGCAGCCGGCCAGATTTGTCAGCCAAGGCTCGAGCCTGGAGGCGGAGGCCGTCCTTGAAAACCTTCTGGCGCCGCGGATTCAAGCGTCCTTCGACGCCCACTTGGATGCGCAGGAGTGGTTCCCCCCCGCAAAAGACGTAGCGGTCTCCGGGAAGGTTCGCCTCACGGGCCAATTCTCCCTGGAGGACAGGAGCCACTACTCAGCTCGCGGTAACGCTTCGGCCCCGTCCTTGTCTGTCCAGGCCTCAGGCATTCGAACGTCCTTGTCCAACGCCACCGCCCAGTTCCGGTTGGCTCCGGACCGCTTGGAGCTCAGCGCGCTTCGCCTCTCCGCCCTAGGCGGCACATTGCGCGGCGCCGCGAGTCTGCTCGAATGGAAGAATTTCCGCTGGTCGGGAGAGGCGGAGGGCATCTCGCTGGCCGCGCTGGCCCGCCTTCGCAATATCCAGGCGGATTCCTGGCAGGGCTCTCTATCGGGCCCCCTCGAGGTGCAGGGCGAAATTACCCCGAAGGGACCTGCCCGGCTCAAGGCTGCCGGCAAACTCAATGTCCGAGCTACGGCCGCGGAGCGCCCCGTCGAGGGCTTCCTTGCCTTTGCCTTCGAGCAGGATTCCGCGGCTTTGCAGTTGCGCGATTCCTGGCTGGCGTCGCCCGCCACCAAACTCCGCTTCGACGGAACTCCGCAAAATGAACTTCGCCTGAGCGCGGCCACCACGGACCTGGCTGACATCGCCGCCGTAGCAATGCTGGCAGGCGCTGCGCTTCCATCTCCTTTGCCGGTCCGGCTCCAAAGCGGCACGGCCCGCTTCGACGGCTCCGTCTACGGAGACCTGGCCAACCCCAGAATCCGCGGCTCGCTGGCCGTCTCCAACCTGTCTTATGAGAGGCACACCTTCGATCGCCTCCAGGCCGCCGTCGAAGCTACAAGAGACTCGCTTCAGACCAGCGGGCTCAACATCCTCTACAAAGGCGCCCGCCTGGAGGGCAGCGGCCGGATCGGCCTCACGGAATGGAAGGCGGCTGCGGACAGCCCCATCCGCGGCTCATTCCGGTTGCGCGGCCTCGCCGTCGACGAGCTGGTGGCGGAGACCGGCCGGAAGGTCGACCTGCGCGGCCTTCTGAATGGTGATTTTCAACTCGCAGGCACGCTTGGCGCTCCCCGTCTCTCCGGACAAGCCAGTCTGGACAAAGCTGAAGCTTACGGCCAGAAGATCCAGATCGCGCGTGTGAGCCTGCGGCTCGACGGGCGCACCTTGTCCCTGGATCCGGTCCAGCTCCAATCCGGAAAGGCCCGTCTCCAGGGGCGGCTCTCCTTTGAGTCGAACCCGGAAAGCTGGCGAAAGGGCACGCTGCGCTTCGAGATGGCCGCACGGGATTGGAAGCTGTCTCAACTTCGCAGCTTCACCGGCGTTCAGGCGGCGGTCGACGGCGACGCGGCCCTGACGCTCGAGGGCGAAGCCGCGGCCGGCGAGCAACTCCGGCTCACCCTTCTGCACGGCACAGGATCGGTGCGCAACGTCACCATCGAAAGACGTCCTGCCGGACAGCTCGAGTTCACCCTCGAGACCCAGGGCGACTTGCTCGAACTCACCGGCTCGGGCAAAGCCGCCGGCGCGCCGGTGAATGTACGGGCCCGGGCGCGCTTGCATGGTGATTACCCTGCGGAAGGGGAGCTGCGCTTCGGGCAGATCGCCTTGTCCACCCTCTACGGGCTGAGCGGCGCAAAAACGGACCAGCCGCTGCCGCTGGAACTTTTCGCCGACGGCAGAATCTTCTTCTCCACCGGGCTCCTGAAACCGGAGGTCTGGAAAGCGGAGGTGGAACTGCCCACGGTGATTCTCCAGCCGCAGACGGGCGAGCCGAACGGCAGCTTGCGCCTGACCTAGGCCGCGCCGGTGCGCATCTCAGTCAATCCGAAACAAGCGTCGATCGAGCGCGCACGCTTCTCCGGAGCTGGCGGCAGCCTGGAGGCCTCGGGACGCCTGATCTTCGCCTCGCGCGGCCCGCAGTATGACCTGCGGATGATTGGGAATGTGAACCTGGAGGTCCTGCGCAACTTTGACCGCAACATCACCGCCTCCGGAGCGTCCGAAGTGGATCTCTCCTTGCGCGGTCCGCTGCGCCAGCCTGATCTCTACGGGCGCTTGCGCCTCAAGGACGCTTCTGTTTATCTGCGCGGCATCCCCAATGGCATCGACGGCGCCAACGGCGAAATCTTCTTGTTCCGGGACCGGGCCACCATCGAGCGGCTCACCGCGCGCACCGGCGGCGGCGCCGTCTCCCTCAGCGGTTTCATCGGCTTCGCATCCGAACGTCCCTTTTATCAGATCAAGGCTTCAGCCCGCCAGGTGCGTGTCCGCTATCCGGAGGGCATCAGCACCACCTTCGACGCCACGCTCGAACTGCGCGGCACCGCGCAGCGCAGCCTGCTGACCGGTTCAGCCTCGGTCATCCGCAGCAGCATTTCTCCAAATCTGGATTTCGCCTCCGTATTCGGCCGTCCCGCCCAGCCCTTCGCGCCCCCGGCCTCTCCCAACGAGCTGCTCAGCGGCATGCAGCTGGACGTTTCAGTGACCACCGCGCCCAACGCCCGCTTTGAGAACTCGCTGGCGCGCAATCTCCAGGCCGAGGCCGACCTGCGAATTCAGGGCACGCCTTATAAACCCGTACTGCTAGGCCGAATCTCGGTCAATCAGGGTGAAATCAATTTCCTCGGAAACCGCTACCGCATTAGCCGCGGCGATATCACCTTCGCCAACCCCTTCCGCGTCGAGCCGCTTCTCGATCTGGACCTGAACACCCGCGTGCGCGGCATCGAGGTGACCATGAACTTCTCCGGCCCCGTCGACAAACTCAATGTGACTTACCGCTCCGACCCGCCGCTTCAAGTCCATGAGATCATCGCCTTGCTGGCCGTCGGCCGGACCCCTTCTGCCGACCCCGCGGTTCTCGCCCGCCAGACCCAGGCGGACCAAAGTTGGCAGCAGATCGGCGCCAGCACCCTCATCGGCGCGGCTTTCGAAACCCTGGAAGGCGGCCGGCTCCAGCGCTTCTTCGGAGTCAGCCGCATCAAGATCGATCCCAACCTCACCGGGCTCAGCAGAGTCCCGGAGGCGCAAATCACCCTGGAACAACAAGTCTCTCGCGACATCACGTTCACCTACGTGACCAACCTGGCGCAGGAGCAGCAGCAACTGGTGCGCGTGGAATGGAATCTGAGCCGCCAGTGGTCGCTGCTGGCGGTCCGCGACGAGAACGGACTCTTCAGCCTCGAGGTCCAGTTCCGCAGACAATTCCGATGAGCCTGAACTCAACCACCACCGATTGGGAGCGGCAACGGCTGGAAATGGTGGAACGCCAGCTCTACGCCCGGGGCATCCGCAATCCTCGCGTTTTGGAAGCCATGCGCCGCATCCCTCGCGAGGAGTTCATCCCGCCTCAGCACCGCCACCTCAGCTACGCCGACGAGCCAGTCCCCATCGGCTTCGGCCAAACCATTTCTCAGCCCTACATGACGGCACTGATGGCCGAGTGTCTGCAATTGCAGGGCACGGAGACCGTGCTGGAAGTCGGCGCCGGCTCCGGCTACCACGCCGCGGTTCTGGGCGCACTGGCGGCCCGGGTCATTTCCGTGGAGATCCTGCCGGAGCTGGCCGCCTATGCCAGGGAGAACCTGGACCGCACCGGCTGCGGCGCCAATGTCCAGGTGGTCTGCGCCGACGGCTCGCTCGGCTGGCCTCCAGCCGCCCCCTACGACGCCATCTCAGTTGCCGCTGCCGCTTCCGACGTTCCCCCGGCGCTGCTCGAACAGTTGAAAGATCCCGGCCTTCTGGTCATCCCCGTCGGCCCGTCCTGGGAGCAAGAACTCCGCGTCTACAGCAAACGGCAGGGCCGCGTCTATATCCGCACCGTCACTTTCTGCCGTTTCGTGCCCCTGCGCGGAAAAGCGGGATGGGAGTAGCTTCACTGCCCAGTCCCGGCCTGCGCTAGGTACGCCCGCAGCGGCTCATAATACGCCAACATCGCCCGGCTGCTCAGGTCCTCTCCTGTCCTCTCCCGCAGCAACTGCCGCCAGTCTCGCATGGCCCCCTGGCTCAGGATCTCCCACAACCACCGCCCCACCTCCCGGCTCCCGTAGTAGTTGCACTGCCAGGGACTCTGCTTCAGCAGGTTGCGTGCGATGTAGTCGTGGAGCTGATGCTTGATCAACTGCGCGATGGCGTAGTCGTAAGCCTGCGCCGGCGCCTCGGCCATCTCGGCCAGCCCGCAGGGGTCGCATTGGTCCCCGCCTCGAGCCGCCGGCGGCCTAATCCTCTGATAGCGGGCGGCCAGCTCCCACCATCGCCGGTTGAATCGTTCGACAGGAAGCTTCTGCTCATACAGCTCGTACTCAAACCGGCTGAGAACTCCCGCGTACCAGGGCATCGCCACCACATCGCCCTCCAGCGCCTCCTGAAGAAGACGCTGCCCCTGGCCCACCTCCGATCCGGACGGCAGCAGGCCAATCTGCCGCAAGTACGGCTCTTGTCCCGCCGCGGCGCCGAACAGCTCGCCCACGGCCAAATGGAACGCCCGGCTGGCCCCCTCGCGCAACACCGCCGGAACCCGCGGATCCGAGTAAGCCAAATGGTAATAAGCGCCGGCCAGTTCCCGGTGACTCGCCCGAAACCACTCCCGGCTGGCAGTCACGTTCATCAGACAGCGAATGTCCTGATCCCGGTCGATCGGCCGGCAAAAGGCCCCGGAGTGCTTCTTCCGAGGCGAGCCGGACGGCAGCGCGTAGAGATCCGAACGTTCCCAGAAGCCTCGCGGCAACCCGGGCCAACCCAACGACGTGTACAAACGCGCCGCCTGCTCCACCACCCACTGCGGCGAGCGGTTCTTGAACGCTGCGTCCGGATTCGGCCCCTCGCTCAGTCCCCACCATTGCCGCCCCCACCGGTCTCCCAACCAGTGAACCGGAATCTCCTCCCCCACGCTCTGGCCATAGCGTTCGGAAAGCCGCCGGGACGCATAGCGGTGCAACGCGAGGTACAGCGGCTCCAGCTCCGCAACCGTCCGGTCCATGAGCTGCATCATCTCCGCCACGCTCATCCCGTAATCGGCCACCCGCAAATGAAAGTACGACGAGTAGCCCAGCTCGGCAGCCACGCGGTTCCGCAAAGTGCGCACCCGGTCCAGTTGCTCCCTCATCCCGGCGCCGGGCTGCTGAGCGGCTTCCCATAGGCGGCGCCGCTCGCCCAAATCGGTGGAACTCCGCAGCCTCTGCTCCAGTTCCTCCGCCGCGAGCGGCTTCAGGCACTGGCCGTTGCGCCGCTCCAGACAGTAATCCGCCGAGTCCAAAGCCTGGTCGTAGTTCGCCTCCGCCTCGATCCGCGCCCGAACCACCTCCGGAATCGTGCCGGGCGACTCGGCGGCATTCAGCAAGATCTTGTCCAACTGGCGGAACTCCAGATCCGTCAGCATTTCCCGCTCGCGCAGAAAGCGCCGGCTGTTTTCGATCACATGCCGGCTCCCCATAAACACGGCCAGCGCCCGCCCTGCGCCGATCTTTTCACCCAAGTGTTCGCCGGTCAGATCCGTTGCGGCCTTCCATTGCGCCTCCGCTGCCGCCGTACTCAGACCTCGGTAAAGGTCGTCATACATCCGCAGGAACTCCTGCACCTCGGTCCTTTGAACCGGCGGCGCCGGCGGACCACACCCAGCCAGCAGCCACAACGCCGCACTCAAGCCCGCCAGCTTCGCCCGCTGCATCTCAGGGCGATTGTACCGCGGCAGCCGGCCTCTTGCGCTCTCCTGAAAACGCGCCCTCCGCCCGCCATGGATCTTCCCACGTCGCCGCTCCCCGCCGAGCAGCTGTCCTCCTGTGCGGCAAGCGTCCAGGCCTGCGGCCGATATTCCTGTCGGCCTTGGCGCTTTTCATCCTTCGCCTTCTTCTGCGCCCAATCGTGCCTCCTGTAGGGGCGGACCGGCGTGTCCGCCCCTCCTCCTTCGACCTCCATGTTCCCCCGTGCCTCTCGAACAATCTCCCGCCCCCGTGGAGCAAGCCGCCAGGCTTGCCATGCTGGCGGCCGGCAACTCCGCCTTTCTCATGCCCCGCCGTGCGCCCCTCATCTGAACTGCCCCTCTCGCCATGCGGGAGCCAGAACGCGTCCGCCTCTCATGACACCATCCGGCCCGCCATTGTCCCCTCCCCGATTTCCGTGTCATGCTCGTGGTTGGTATGCGGTTCGAGCGGCACACTGCCGGCGCCATCGCCGCTGTCCTCGGCTTGAGCACCGTCGTCATCCTGCTCGCCGTGCTCCAATATCAGTGGACCGGCGAGATCAGCCGGGGCGCCGAAGAACGGATGCGGGATGCCCTAGCCGCCTCCGTGCGTCGCTTCCGGGAGGACTTCGCCCGCGAAATGAACCGCATCGCGGCGGCGTTCCAGCCCGACCCCGCGGCCCCTCCCGCCCAAATCGAAAACAGCCTCCTCAGCCGCTACGGAGATTTCGTCAGTTCCTACCCTCACTACCGGCTGCTTGCCAACTTGCTGGTCTGGCGGATCGACGGGCGCACGCCCCGCCTCCTGCTCATGGACCGTGAGACCTTCCGCTTTGTTGAGATCGCCTGGCCGCCCCGCCTGGAACGCCTGCGCGAGCTCCTCAACGAGCAGTCCTGGGAGCTGAGCTGGATCAGCGAACGTGAGGCGTATCGCCATCCCTGGACTCTGCACGAACCTACTCCCGCCCTGGTGCAGGCTCTTTTCCGGGTTTCCCCCGGAGAACGGGCGCCGGCGGCTGAAACCCATCACATCGGCTTTCTGATTCTTGAACTGGACCGGCCGCGACTCTCTAACGAGTTCTTACCTACGCTCGCCTCCCGCCATTTCGGCCCGCCGGGAGAAACCAGTTTTCTGGCCGCCGTGCGGACGGCGGGAAACCCAGGCGAGGTGCTGTACGAGTCCGATCCACGCCAACCGGTCTCCCAAACCAACCCCGACGCCGAAGCCGACCTTTTGGATCCCCGGCAGGACCGCTGGGACGAGCCAGTGGGCGCCGCGCTGACGCCCTCCGGCAAAGACACCCAGTGGCGTCTGGCCGTCCAGCACCGCGCGGGTTCGCTGGCGGCGGCGGTCGGCGCGCTGCGCCGCCGCAATCTCGCCGTCAGTTTCAGTCTGCTTTCCCTGCTGGCCGCCAGCGTCGCGCTCATCCTCGTCCTCGCCCGCCGCACCCAGCGCCTGGCGGCCTTGCAAATGGAGTTCGTCGCCGGTGTCTCCCACGAGCTGCGCTCCCCGCTGTCGGTCATCTGCGCCGCCGCCGACAACCTCGCCGAAGGAGTTGTCACCGGCCCTGAGCGGTCCCGCCAGTACGGCGATCTGATCCGCGCCGAAGGGCGCCGCCTCTCCCGTATGGTGGAGCAGGCCTTGCTGTTCGCCGCCGAGCAAGCCGACCGCATCCGCTTCAATTTGCAACCTGTGCAGGCCCGGCAGATCATCGAATCCGTTTTGCAAAATGCCGATCCCGCCCTGCGCCAGGCCTCCATGAAGGTGGATACGGACTTGCCGGCCGCCCTCCCCCCGGTCCTGGCGGACGCCAACGCCCTGAGCCAGTGTCTGGAGAACCTCATTAGCAACGCCGTCAAGTATGCCGCCAGCGGCGGCTGGCTCGCCGTGCGCGCCGGCGTCACAAGCAAGGGGCCTCAGCGTGAGCTCGCCATCTCCGTCGAGGACAGGGGCCCCGGCCTCTCTCACTCCGACCTGGCTCACATCTTTGAGCCCTTCTACCGTTCCAAAAGCGCCCGGGAAGCCCAAGTCAAAGGCGCCGGCCTGGGTCTTTATCTGGTCCGGCGCATGATGGAAGGCATGGGCGGGCGGGTCACCGCTTGGAGCAGGCCCGGTCGCGGCGCCCGTTTTACTCTCCACCTGCCGATGGCCGAACCCGAACAAATGGCAAGCTCGCAAGGAACCGCATAAACCATGAACGAACGCATCCTGATCGTGGAAGATGAACTCGGCTTGGCCATCACCCTCCAAGACCGGCTCACCAGCGAAGGTTATCAGGTCACCATCGCCCGCGACGGCCTGGAAGGCTTCGAGCAAGCCATCCGCAAGCCCTTCGATCTCATCATCCTGGACATCATGCTCCCGCGCAAGAGCGGCCTCGATGTCTGCCGGGATCTGCGCCAGCGCTCTTGCACGACGCCCATCCTGATGCTCACCGCGAAGGGCCAGACCGTCGACAAGGTGGTCGGCCTCAAAGTCGGCGCCGACGACTACCTGACTAAACCGTTCGAAATGGCAGAGCTGCTGGCCAGAATCGAAGCTCTCCTCCGCCGCGCCGGCCAGCCCTCGGCCCACCTGTCGGAAACGGTGCAGTTTGGCTCCGTCCTGGTTGACCTCCGCCGCACCGAAGTCACCCGCGCCGGTCACCCCGTTCCGCTCTCCGCCAAGGAATGGCAACTGCTGCGGTACTTCTTAGAACACCGCGGTGAAACGCTCTCCCGCGAGCGCCTGCTGCGCGAGGTCTGGGGCTACGGCGCAACGCCCTCCACGCGCACGGTCGATGTCCACGTGGCCTGGCTGCGCCAGAAGCTCGAAGACGACCCCAAGAAACCCCAGTGGATCCTCACCGTGGTCGGACTGGGCTATAAGTTCGCGGAATAGAGGCGGCGCCGCTTTCCTCCGCTTCGTTCTCCCCTTCGCCGAAAGCCCGGTGTATGCTTGTCTCTGTTGCTATGAACCTGCGACGCAACCCACTCTGTCTCGGCTTGGCGCTGTTCACGGCCGCCGCCGGATCTTTACTTGTCGCCCAAACCGCTTCTTTTCAGGAAGACAAGCTGCATGGACGCCGCGCCTTCGTCCTTCAAAACGGCCACATGCGCATCTCCACCCTGCCCGGCGGCGGCTTCATCGGCGAAATCCGGTTCCTCTCCCCCGACCCGCGCAGGAGCGTCAACCCCATGCGCGTCCCGCACTACCAAACCATCGACCCGCATACCTATGACGTCGCCAAGCACGGCGCCCTTTACGGAACCGACGTCCAGCGCCGCCTCATGAGCGGCTATATGGGCGACTTCCTCTGCTTCCCCTACTTCGGCCCCAGCTCCAAAGCCGAGTTCGCCCTCGACCTCGGCCAGCACGGCGAGGCGCTCGCCGTCGAATGGAAACGGGAACGCGTCACGGTCCAGGACGGCGATGTCACCCTCGTCTACTCCGCCGAGCTCCCCAAAACGCAGTACCGCGTCCTTCGTTCCATCACGCTGCCCGCCGCTGAAACGGTCGCCTATGTGGAGGAGTCCGTCGAGAACCAGGCGCAGTTTGACCGGCCCTTCCAGTGGGTGCGCCACGTCACCTTCGGCCCGCCGTTCCTGGAATTGAACAAGACCTTCGCCGACGCGCCCGTCGCCAAGACCGCGGTGCGGGAAGGCAGCTCCTTCCGCGAAGAGTCCTGGCCCCTACTGAAGACGCCCGAGGGAGAAACCCTCGATCAGCGCGTCTTCTCTGGACGGACCGGAACCTGGCTGCTCGACACCTCAGGCCCGAAAGTCTGGTTCACCATCTACAACACCGAATACCCGGTCTTGCTCGGGTACATCTACGAGAGCCAGTCCAACCCCTGGGTCCTGGACTGGCAGGAGAACATGCGCGCCAAACAGATCCCCTGGGAAGGAAAGGTGGTCGCCCGCGCCATCTGCATCGGCGATTCGCCGTTCGCCTCCGGTCTCCAGGATGCCGTCAACCGCGGCAGCCTCTTCGGCGTGCCCGTCTTCCGCTGGATCGGTGCTCGCCAGCGCCTCACCCAGCGCTACCTCTTCTTCCTGACGGAAATCCCACTCGGCTTCCAGGGCGTCTCCAGCTTGCGCGTCGAATCCGGCCGCATCCTGCTCACCGAGCGCGGCACGGGAAAGGTGATCTCGGTCCCGAGCGGTCGTCCCTGGTGAGGTGCCGCCCCCTGGACTCGCAGCGCTTCTCCGGCGTCCGCGGCGCCGGGCGGCCTTCCGTGCCATCCGGCGCCGCCGGCCTTGGCTTTCTATGTTTCTGCTACAATCGAATCTTGTCGGTCCTGCCGTCCGGTGTTTTCCCAGCCATGGCGCAGGGCCGGCCCTACAGAGCAAGGCCCGCCGCTTTTGGCGGAGACTCTCCCGGCGCCTTGCCTTATCCCCGGAGGTTCAGACCATGCAACAAACCGGTCTGTCGGAAGACAAGCTTACGAAGAAGACTTTAGGTCCGTTCGAGCGCTACCTCAGCCTTTGGGTCGCACTCTGCATGATTGCCGGCGTGCTCCTCGGCAAGCTGCTTCCCGCCCTCATCGATAGCCTGCGCCGGTTGGAATTCGGCTCGGGGAGCCAGATCAATGTCCCCATCGCGGTCCTGATCTGGCTGATGATCATCCCCATGATGATGAAAGTCGACTTTGCAGCGATTCGCGGCGTCGGCCAACGCCCCCGTGGACTCTTCGTCACACTCTTCGTCAATTGGCTCGTCAAGCCATTCTCCATGGCCCTGTTTGCCTGGATCTTCTTCCGGTTCGTCTTTTCGGCGTGGATCTCGCCGGCGGACGCCGATCAATACATCGCCGGCACGATCATCCTGGCCGCGGCGCCCTGTACCGCCATGGTCTTCGTCTGGAGCTACCTGAGCGACGGCGACCCCGCCTATACGCTGGTTCAGGTTTCGGTCAACGATCTCATCATGCTGTTCCTGTTCGCTCCCATCGTGCGGTTTCTGGTCAGCGGCGCCTCCAACCTCGAAGTTCCGTTCCGGGTCCTGCTCTACTCCGTGATCGTTTTCATCGTCATCCCTCTCACCGCCGGTGTGCTGCTCCGCCGCTGGTTCATCAGCCGGCACGGCAAGGTCTGGTTTGAGGAGCAACTGCTGCCGCGTTTTGCGCCGGTCAGCATGACCGCCTTGCTCGTGACGCTGCTGTTGATCTTCGGCTTCCAGGCCGACAACATTACCGGCAAGTTCTTACACGTAGTTCTGATCGCCGTGCCCATCCTGATCCAGGTCTACTTCAATTCTTCGCTTGCCTACGGCCTGATGCGCCTTCTCAAGGTGGAATACGCCGTCGCCGCCCCGGGGGCCTTGATCGGCGCTAGCAATTTCTTCGAGCTGGCTGTCGCCACCGCCATCGCCTTGTTCGGCCCGGGCTCCGGTGCCGCTCTGGCCACCGTGGTCGGCGTTCTCATCGAAGTGCCTGTCATGCTATCGGTCTGTGCGTTTTGTAATCGGACCCGGCACTGGTTCCCGGCTCCTCACTCCCACAGCTCGTCTGCCGTGCGCGCTTGAATTCGCTCCGCGAGCGGCGGCCCGTTGCGCCGGTCTTGGCTCTCTCCGCCATCGCCTCAGTCCTGCCTTTTGGCGCGGCGCAGCGATCGAGCGGCTCCCGCCCGCGGCCGGGCGCCTACGCCGGATCCGTGGCCCCATAGCTTCCGCAGCCCGGAGGTGGTAGCCTCAAGGAAGGCTGGGGAACATTGCTGGCCGGGATTTGGACAATCGAATCGTTCAGGAAGGGACGCTCTTCAGCCGTCTCACCGGCCAATCGGCCGAGGCGCTGCCGGCTCCCGAACAACACCTGCTAGGAGGATTTTGCAATGGAGGCATCTATGGAGCACGGCCTGACGGGCGGCCCGGAAGTCGCCGCCGCGATGGAAGCGGCGCGCGCTCTCGGCCGCGCCCTGGGGGAGTCGGCCCAATTCAAGCGTTTTGAAGCCGCCTATGACGCGCTTCAAGCCGACACGGAGGCGCGTCACAAATTGAATGAGTTTCTGTCTCACCGCCAAGAACTAAGCATGGAATCGATGTTCGGCGCCGCGGACCAGGCTGCGCTGGAGAAGCTCGAACAGGAATGGCAGAGCCTCTCCGCCATGCCCAACATCATCAGCTACTTGCACGCGCAGGAGGACCTCATCGCTCTCCTGCGCCAAGCGGCCTCAAGAATCTCCCAACAAATCGGCCTGGACTACGGCGCCGCTTGCTCGCCGTCCGGCCGTTAGAGGATCATCCGCATGGAAAACAACCACCCTGACGACCTCGCCGGCGTGCAGCAGCGCACGGACGAGTTCATCGAAGCTTTGTTGGCCACCCCGGCCATCCGCCGTTTCCGCGAGGCGGCGCGCCAATTTGAAACGGATCCGCAAGTCCAATCTCTGCTCGAAACCCTCCAGCGTTTCCAACAGGCCCAGCAAGCCGGACTCGACCTGTCCGACAGCCTCCAGGACATTCGTGATACCCAACTTCAAATTCGGAACCACCCCGTCGTCCAGGAGTTTCTTTCCGCCAGGGACGAAGCCAGCGCCCTGATTCAAGAGACCAACCTCGCCATCAGCGAGCCGCTAGGACTGGATTTCGGCCAGACCGCGGCGTAGGCCACCTGTTGTGTGGCAGGCATTCTCATGTGGGGCAGACCTCCAGGCCTGCGGCCGGCATTCGTGCCGGCCTTGGCGACCCTCACCCGCCGCCCTCGGAGCCCGCACGACACCCGCCGTCCTGTGGTCGACGGCAAGATCGTCGTCTCCGGCAGGGTACCCACCGTGGCTGAACTGAAGCAACCGTTAACTGGCGCGCAATAGGCGCCTGGACTTTTGCAACCAGCCGCTGGCGCCCCGTCGGCGCCGCACCCCGGAATGTTCCATCCGCGGGGGAAGCCTCCTCGGGGACCGCGTGCGAGGCAGCCCTGCCCCAGGCGCCTCCGTCTCCGCCGCCACCGCCGCGTGGAGCGTTGCCGCCACGCGTCCCCATTCGGCCGCCGCACGGTCGATGGCTTTCGCGATCTCGCCGTCCAGGTATCCGGCAGGCATGTTCTTTGCCGGCCGGCACGTCGCCGCCTGCACGATCCTCCGGAACGCCTCCGGATGGTCGATCAGCAGGCAGGGCCGCCGCCGGTCCGCAATCTTGGCTTGCTCGGCGCGATAGGCTGCGAACACCGGGTTTCTCTGCACGAAATCTTTTAGACTGGCGTATTCGCTCCGGCCCCCGATGATGTCAAAAATGTTCCCGCACGCCACTGGCGCGAACACACAGGGACTGATGTCCCCGTTGGCGTAAATGTGGAAGTAGTACCGGCCGCCGGCGATGCAGCCGCCCACCAGCGGCCCGTCGTTCCAGAAATCGCCCAGAAATAGGGGCAAGTCCGCCCGCCGCCAGCGCCAGATGGCCTCCCGCAGCCTCGCGCGTTGCTCAGCCGTGGCCATCAGGTCCGGCCGCGGTGACCGCCCAATGGGCTGCAACAGGAAAAACCATCCGAACAGGTCCCCTTCGGCGATGCGCTGCTGGATGAATTCGTCGCTGGCGATCGCTTCGGCGTTCTCGCGCGTCACCGTGGCGCTGAATCCCGCCATCACGCCGTGGCGGGCCAACAACTGCCGCGCCGCCCGGATCTTTGCCGCAATTCCCGGCCCCCGACGGGCGTCGGTCTGATGCTCGAATCCTTCCACGCTGATCGCCGGAAACACGTTCCCCAACCGGCCCAGCCGCGCGGCAACCTCCTCGTCGATCAGCGTCCCATTGGTGTACACCAGGAAACCGTGGTTCGGAAAACGCTCCGCCAGCCGGCTGATGGCGCCTTCCGACCGCTCCCGCAAGAAGGGTTCACCTCCGGAGATAGTGATCAAAGACACCCCCATCTCAATAACCTGCTCTACCACCTCCACCATCCGCTCGAAGGGCAAATCGCAGCCATCGGCGCTGCTCTTGGCATAACAGCCCGGACAGCGCAGATTGCAACGATCGGTCGGTTCGATCACCACCGTGGAGGGCGCCGGCACGCCCTGCTCCTGTCGAAGCGTCCGGCGGTACACATCCTGAATGTAAGTCCCTAGAAAACGAAGGATGGCCCGCGCGGCCGCCGGCCTCTCCCTCACCACCCGCATCAGAAAGGCCTTCAGGTGCCCGCCGAAGGCCAGCAAGTGGGTCCGCGTCTCCGGATCCTGCTCGGTCTTGCGGATCGCCCCGTCCAGATGCTCCAGAAGCTGCTCCACAAGGAAGTGGCTCCCTGTTGGGAACCGGAGCGACCATTCCGCCGCCTTCACCGCACCCCACAGCAGTGCGTCGTGCCAGCGTTCCGATAACTGCATCGATCCAATCCCTTTGGTGCTCATCCTGCTCACCTCCCCTGCCCGCCGGGCATGTTCAAGCGCTGAGCTCCGGCGGGACGGTCTGGGGCGCCAGTGCACCCGGCCGTCTGGCGCGGACAAGCTCCAGGAACGCTCTGGTCTCCTCCTCCCACTCCCTCAGCGCTTTCCGGACCGTCTGCGCGGTCGACCACGTCCATTGCAAGCGCGCCCTGAGCGCAGCCTTCGCACCCAGCACGTCCCGGATCCGCCTCAGACTCCAGCCGTAGCCGCGGTAAAACCGGCGGTGGGCTTCCAGAAGGGCCTCCTGAAGCCGCCGCACTCCCATGCGGCTGTTTTCATAGACGCAATGCACCCCGTCGTAGAAATCCCAATCCTCCGGAAAGTCCGTGAAGATCAGATGAGGCCGCATTTGCTCGAACAACGGCGTGCCAGGCAGCGGCGTCAGGATGCTCGTCTGCATGCTGTCCAGCCGGGCCCGCCGCGAAAACTCGACGATCTGATCCACGGTCTCATCCGTGTGTTCGGGACCAACGACGAACATCCCGTGAATCCAGAACCCGTATTCGTGCAGAACCCGCGTGTCTTCCAGCAGGCGCTCGCGCAAGCCGCCCGGCCCGCGATAGCCTTTCCGCCATTGCGCCGCGGTGGCCTCATCGATCGTCTCGTAGCCGGCGTAGAGCGTCGAGGCGCCGCCTTCGCGCATCGCCTCGAGCAGGCGCCGGTCCAACCGCCTCCGCGAGCCGTCCACCCAAGGAAAGTCCACCCTCGTCTGCGCCCAGATCCGCACGTCCATGGGCCGGATCCGCCACATCAGCTCCCGGGTCCAATCCCGGTCCGATGTGAAATTGTCGTCGTAGAAGAAAAACTCGCGGAAGCCCTGTTCTACGTAGCCCCGTAGATCTTGGTAAACCTTCTCCACCGAACGGCGCCGCACCCTCTGGCCGAACATCCGGCTTACCGAACAAAAACAGCAGCGGTATGGGCACCCGCGTGACGCCAGTACCGGCAAATGGTACAGGCTCCGCGCCGGAAACCTGCTTAGCAGCTTCTCGAAATCCCTCATCAGCCGGTAATCCGGCGCCGGCAGCGCATCCAGGTCTTCCACCGCCGGGCCGTCCACAACCCCGCCTCGGATCTCTCCGGCCGCCAGCGGCTCGACTATGTTCTCCCCCTCGCCCCGCACAACAATGTCGCCATGCGCAAGCGCCTCCAGGCTTAGAAAGGTCGCGTGAATGCCCCCGAATACGACGGTAGTGTTCGGAGCGTCGCGCCGGATGCGGTCGGCCAGCGCGTAGCCCCGCGCCGCCGTCGGCGTCATGATGCTGATGCCCGCCACATCGGCCGAACAGACGTCATCATACGCCGGCGGGTTCTCCTCCAGCGGCCCCGATACGTTCTCGTTGTACACCGCCGCATCGTAGCCCCGCCGGTCGAGCAGCGTGGCCAGAATCAGCGGCCCGAGCAGCGGCATTCGGTTCACCCAGGCATTGAACGGCCGCCCCCGGCGGCTGCCGGGCTCAATGAAGCGGATCTTTCTGGGCCTCGCCATACCTCACCTCGGTCGCGTGGCCTCTAGTCCATAGCACTCTTTCCAGAAAGCAGCTCAGCCGCCCCTTGTGGGGCAGACATTCCTGTCGGCCTCGGTGCCCCAAAACCCGCCGCTCTCTCCTCCCACACGGTTAACCCCACCTCAGCAGCTCTCCGGCAAACCGCAGGCGAGATCGACCTCCAGGCGTTTCCTCCGGAGCCCTTCCCTATCTCGCAGCAGCAAAACCGAACGGGCGCCTCCCCCCGTGGAGCGAGGCAGTCTGAGTTCGCCTCCGTACTCGGACGTTCCCGGTTCCTGGCCGGCGTTCGATCCCGGAATTTGCGACTTAGTCTTGGCCGCTCTTGGAATCCCCCCAAGGGCAAAGACGCCATCCAAAACTGCCTTCTTCAACCGCCTGGTGTCGGCCGTAAATACCTGCTCCCGCTCGAATGCCGCCCGCAAACTCTCCAGCAGTCCGCTCAACACACGCCCGGGCCGTTCGGCAAGCCGGTAAAAGACCCGGGACCCTTTTCTGTGGCCTCGCACAACGCCCGCGTGCCTCAGGTAGGCCAAGTGTTGCGCGATATTTGGTTGAGACAACCGCAGCACGTAACCCAAGTCGCGGCCGCAGATCTCCCCCTGCCGCAGCAGGTTGAGAATTCTCAAGCGCGTGGCGTCCGCCAGCGCCTTAAGCTGGCGTTCTACCTGAGGCCGGTGTCGCATCTACTATTAAGTCTATGCGCAAATACCAAATCATTCAACACTCCCCCTGCTGCCCCTCGTGGAGCAAGCCGCCAGCCTTGCCACCCCGGCCGTTCGCGTGGAGCACGCAGTGCTGCGTGCCACACCGGCAGTCCTGCCGATGGTTGGCGACCGGCCCTTTCTCTTCCCCCACTGTGGGGCAGGCTCTCGTTGTGGGGCAGGCTTTCCAGCCCGCGGCCGGTATTCCTGCCGGCTTGGGATCCCTTTACCCACCGCTCTCCGTTCCGCGAAATCTTGCGCTCTGTAGATGCTGCCCCGGGCGTCTCCGCGCCCTCTCTTTTCCCATCTCCGTGTTTCTCTGTGTCCTCCGTGTCCTCTGTGGTTTGTTTTTCCTGTGCCCTCCCCACCCCCAGTCACAACGTTACCCCAAACTTTTTCCCTCCCCTTTTCAATCACTTAGCGACTCGCCCCTTCCTCTTCTCTTGTTGTTGTCTTGTATGTTGAAAGTGAAAGGTGCGGCTGACGCCCTCGTGGGGGCCCGCACTGCGGACGGCGCAGGTCCTAGGCAACAGCGCCGACGCCAACAGCCACAGCCCTCACCGGATGGGGGTGAGCTCCGGTCCCTGAAGCCGGCCGCCGGGGGTGAGCAGG
>JAIMAR010000059.1 GCA_023511855.1 Bryobacteraceae bacterium | reverse complement strand
TCATGAACATCATGCTGGCGGTGGTCACCGAGCGGACGCACGAAATTGGAATCCGCAAGTCGGTGGGCGCGCGGCAGCGCGACATCCTGAACCAATTCCTGGTCGAGTCCTCGGCATTGGCGGCCACGGGCGGCCTGCTGGGAGTGCTGGCGGCGTGGGTGGTGGCGGTGATCGTGCGGAACACCACTCCGGTGCCGATGGCGCTGCCCTATTCGGCGGTCCTGATCGGCGTCGGGCTCTCGGCCATCGTGGGCCTGTTTTTCGGGATCTACCCGGCGCGGAGAGCGGCCAAACTGGATCCCATCGTGGCCTTGAGGGCGGAGAAATGACCTGGGTTGAGATCCTCTCCGCGGTGCGCATGGCGCTGGCGACGATCCGCGAGCATAAGATGCGCAGTTTGCTGACGGTGCTGGGTGTGATCATCGGCACCGGGACGGTGATTGCCGTAGGCTCGATCATCACGGGCGTAGACGGAGCGGTGGCGGGCATCATGCGCAGCATGGGTCCGGAGACCGGCTTTGTTTACAAGTTCAATCTGGGGTTCCGTGCCGGCAATTTCAGCCGCGAGGAACGGGCCCGCAAGCCGCTGCGTTACGAGGACGCGCTGGCGATTCGGGAACGGTGCCCGTCGGTGGCGGCGGTATCCGCGTGGCTTTTCCCGCCCAGCTTCCTGCGGGGCGGCATCGACCGCGTGCGCTACAAGGGCAACGACGTGTTGGGCATCGATCTGGCCGGCACGGACGAAAGCTACGTTGAGGGCGGCACGGAGCAGATGAAGTATGGCCGGTTTTTCACCAACGACGAAAGCCGCCGCCGGCAGCCGCTGGTGGTGCTGGGCGAAAACATCGCCTCAGCGCTCTTCCCCAATGAGAATCCGGTGGGCAAGTGGGTGGACGTTAATGGCCATCAGTTTGAAGTGGTGGGTGTGCTGACTCTGCCGAAAGCCGCCGCCGCGCTGCCCGGGCAGGAGGACCGGCGGGTGCTTCTGCCGTACTTCACGATGAAGAAGATGTTCCCGAACGCCGACGAGAACATGATCATCTTCACGGCCAAGCCGGGCAAGCTGGCGGCCGCCATCGACGAGGTCAGCGTGGTGTTGCGCATGCAGCGCCGGGTGCCTCCGACCAAGCCCGACGATTTCTGGATCTCGACCGGCGAACAGATGCTGGAGCAGTTCCGCGACATCACGTCGATGGTGGCGCTGGTGCTGGTGGTGTTGAGCTCGATCGGGCTGCTGGTGGGGGGCATCGGCGTCATGAACATCATGCTGGTGTCGGTCACGGAGCGGACCCGCGAGATCGGCATCCGCAAAGCGGTGGGGGCCAAGCGCACCGATATCATCGCGCAATTCCTGACCGAGGCGGTGGTATTGACCGTGTTGGGCGGCGTCATCGGCATGGCCTTCGGCTGGATGGTCTCGATGCTGGCGCGCTTGGTGTTCCCCAACTTGCCGACGGCGGTGCCTTTGTGGACGGTCGCCATGGGTTTTTTGGTGTCGGTCGGCGTCGGGCTGTTCTTCGGAGTCTGGCCCGCCACGAAGGCCGCCCGCCTGGACCCGGTGGTCGCGCTAAGGTATGAGTAAGGCGCGCGGAAGCGCCGCCGCGGAGGGAAGAGCATGGGTAAACCGCACCGGGCCCTGTTGCTAGTTTGCGCTCTAGCTTGGCTGCTTTGGGCCGAGGCTGCCGCCGCTCAGACCAGCGCACAGCGCGGCAAGCAGGTGATTGACGAAGCCATCGCCGCTCTGGGAGGGGAGCGCTTTCTGAACATGAGAGACCGCGTCGAGACCGGAAGGGCCTACTCGTTCTACCGCGAGGAGGTTTCCGGCCTGGCGGTGGCGTCGATTTACACCAAATATGTTCCGGTCCAGGACTCCTCTTCCCCAGCCACGCTGGCGGTGCGCGAGCGGCAGTCGTTCCTGCGGAACAAGAAGGAGTTCAGCGCGGTTTTGTTCACGGACACGGCCGCCTATACGATCACGTTCCGGGGCGCCCGGCCGTTGCCGGACGATTCGCTGGAGCGCTACCGCTTGAGCACCTTCACGAACATCTTCTACATCCTGCGGGTGCGCCGGAGCGAACCGGGTCTGCTGTTTGAATCCAAGGGCTCAGATGTTTGGATGAACCAGCCGGTCAACATCGTAGACATCACGGATTCGGAAAACCGGGTGGTGACGGTCTACTTCCACCAGTCGGAGAAGTTCCCGTTGCGGCAGGTCTTCTACCGGCGCGATCCCAAAACCCGCCAGCGCATCGAGGAGGTCACCGAGTACGGAAAATACCGCGAGAGCGGCAGCGGCGTCTTGTGGCCCTGGACGATTCAGCGCATACGCGACGGTCAGAAGATTTTCGAGATGTACTCGGAATCCGTGACGGTGGATTCGGGCCTCAGCGACAGTCTGTTTGTGCTGCCCGCCGACATCAAGATTCTCAAGAAGCTCTGAGGGCGCCCGCGGATGGCGGTCTATTGCTCGATGACGGCCCGCTTGATGTAGTCCAGGTTCGGGAAGTAGCGTTCCAGATAAGCGTTGCCCTCGCTGCGGATGCGGCTCTGCTCCGGTCCGACGCCGCCCGGAGGTGCGTCGCCGTAACCCCGGTAGAACTTCTCCACGACATCCATGCCCTCCACGACCCTGCCGAAGGGGGCGAAACCCTGCTTATCCAACGCGAAGTTGTCCTGGAGGTTGATGAAGACCTGCGTGGTGCGCGTGGCGGGTCCGGCCATGGCGTAGGTGATGGTTCCGCGGCTGTTGTTCTGGCGGACCGGGTCATCGGGGATGGACATGCGGCTCCAGTAGGCATCCACCGCCGGATCGCCCTTCAGGCCGAACTGGACGACGAAGCGGGGCACCACCCGGAAGAAGCGCGCTCCGTCGTAGAAGCGCTGTTGCACCAGCTCGTAGAAACGGTCCGCTCCACGCGGGGCCCAGTCGCGGTGGATCTCCAAAATCACATCTCCCTTGGTGGTCTCCATCCGCACGCGGTAGACCTCCGGAGCTTTCACCGGCTGGGGCTTCTTCTCACTCTTGGGTTGTTCCCGCCCGCAGGCGGAGAGCAGCAGAGCCGAACACAACGCAAGCAAGGATCGTTTCATGCCTGGAATTCTCAACCTTGGAGCCTGCCGGAGTCAAGTTTCAGCGGGCGCGCCCGCCGACTTCGAGCCGATCGACGTCCACATGGGTTCCGGCCGCCGCCGGATTTCGCTCGCCCAGCACTTCGACCCGCAGCAGGTGGCGTCCAGAGGTTGCAGCGTGGAAGGTCTGGCGTTGCTGCCACTCGGTTTGCGGGGCGTAGAGATCCACGACCGCCACTTCTTTCCCATCCAGCAAGACGCGCGCCTTGCCGCGGTTGAAGGCCCGCGTGAACACCCAGGTCACGGACTCGCCTTGAAACTCGAATTCGAAGGCCGCCCCGGCCTGATCGGTGTAGGTGAGGGTTCCTTGCGCGGCTTGGGAGAACTGTTTATCGCGGTGCCAGTTGCCGAGGAAGCGGATCCGGCGGTCAAAGTCATCGACAACGGGAGGGAGGTCCGCGGGCGGTGGTGCGGCCGGCTCCGTTGAAACGGGGGCGTGCGCCTGGATCGAGGGGGGCGGGGAGGCCGGCGGACGGTCCGCTTCGCTCGGCGGGGCGGGGCAGGCGTCTCTTAGGCGCAGGCCAACCAAGGTGCTGACGGTTATGACTTCTTCGCCGCACTGCCGGGCCAGTTGGCTTACCGGTGCGAAGTTGGAGCGGTACTCGCCGGCCTCCGAGCGGACCACGATGTAGCGAATGCCCCGCAGGTCCAGTTCTCTGCGCAGCTCGGCCGGGTTCTGCACGCGCTTCAGCATCAAGGCGAAATCCAGCGTGTGCCAGGAATTGGTGTAGGCCCGTGCCAGGAAGCCTGCCGTCACGCTGTCTTCCAGGAAGGCCACGGGCCGTCCGGGCGCGTTGGCGTTGAAATAGTCGATGATCTTGCGCTGAGGCGCGCCGGCTTCGATCAGCTTGCCCGGCTCGGCCGGATCCACCAGCGGGTTGAGCGCAAAGTCCTTGTTGTTCCAGCCCGAGGCGCCCATGAACCAGGCGTTGACGGCCGCGCAGATGAGCGCGGTGATGGGGAGGGCGACGCTCAGCCAGCGGTTCCAATGGCGCACCTCTCCCATGGCCCATCCGATGAACACGGCGCTGAGCAAGTAGGCCGGATAAATATAGCGCAAGTAGGCGATGCCGCTAAACACCACGAGGATCATCAGCGGAGCCGACAGAGCCGAAACGAGCACCCAGAAGGGCAGCCTGCGCCGGAGCGCCAGAAAAGCCGCAGGCCACAGGACGAACCACTGGAATCCCGCCGTGCCGTCCACGGTCTCCATGAAGCGGCTGGACTGAAAGGTCATCCGGTACAACAGATCAGGGCGGAGGTAGGGACCCCAGCGGGCGTCGCGGAAGGGCTCTTTGTCGTCGATCAGCGGCGAGTGGAAGACCGTGTTGAAATACGGGAACACTGGGTTGCCGGTGCGGATTAACGCTTGCAAATAGGGCGGGCAGGCGAAGAGCAGGAAGGCGGCTAGGGCCGGCAGTTTTCCGCCGGGCAGTCTCTTCTGGCCGCGCAGAGCGAACGCCCAGGAGGCCATGAGCGCCAGCAGGCAGAACAGGGCGCCGAACTTGCCCGCCACAGCGCATCCGGCCAGCGCGCCCGCTACGGCCAGCCAGGCGGACCTTTCGGTCTCCCGCCAGCGCTCGACCGCCAGGACCGCGGCCAGCAGCCACAGCGTCCAACTGTTTTCGACAAAGAGCGAACCGGTCACCAGATAAGCCACCGGGGAGGACGCGAACAGCGCCGTGGCCAGCAGCGCCATCACGGGTTGGGTCCAGCGGGCCACGAGCGAGTAGGTGAGAACCGCCAGCAGCAGGAGGCAAGCCAGGTTCACCAGCCGCGCGGCGGCCTCTCCGCCCACCAGATACGACGAGGCGTAGAGCCAGTCGCCGGCCATGGGCAACACGGCCCAGGCGGACCGGGTGACGTCGAAGTGGAAACTGCCGTGGGCGGCCATCCACTTGGCGATGGTGAGGTGCATGGCCAGCCCGTCGGCGCTCATTTCGGGCATCAGCGCCGCCTGCCAGTGGGCGAAGAGCACAAAGGCCAGGAGCACGGCCACAACGTAGGAGGCCGTGGTGCAGGGTTGCCGCCAAGGGAGGCCCCTGAGCCAGCGCCAGAGAGCGGGCAGCGAGCGGGCCTCGGCGAGCAGACAGAGGCCCGGCCAAGCCAGATGGACCCAGCTCCGGTGGATGGGCAACCAAGCCGTAGCCCCCATGGCGAAGGCCACGATGGCCAAACCGAAGGCGGCCTCCAGAACCCAGTGCGCCGGCGGGCCAGGGGTGGCGTACAGCTTCAAAGCGCGCAGGGCCAGCCGCCCCAGACACCATGCGCCGGCCAGCCAGTATAGGGCGCCCAACGCCGCACCAGCGCCCGCCGCGGCCATCGTGTAAAGGAAGGCGGCGCCTATAAGAGCCGCCGCCAGCGCCCGGGAGCGGGCCGGATACAGAGAAGCGGCCAGCAGGACTGCCGCGAAGGCCACGTTGCGGAAACGGCCGCTGCCGATCTCGTTCCAGCTCTGCTGTTCCCACAAGCGGAGCGAGAAGAAGGAGTGGACGGCGAGGGCGAGCAAAGCGGCCAGAACGGCGGCCATCAAAACTGTCCTGAGGCGCGGGCTCATATTGCCGGAATGGATGCGGAGCGGCTCTCCTGCGCGCACGGGCCGGAGGCGGCGAACTCCGATTATAACGAACGGCCGAGCCGGGCTCGGCGCGGCGGCAGGCCAAGCCTACGCCGATGTTATAATTCGGACTGCCGCCATCCGCGCGGACTTATGGATTTGGATCAGCTCCATACGTTTCTGGAGATCGTGCGGCTCAAGAGCTTCTCGAAGGCGGCCGAAACCTGCTTCCGGACGCAGCCGGCCATCAGCGCCCAGATCCGCCAGTTGGAGCAGGAGCTGAACACCACGCTGTTTGACCGGCTCGGGACCCGGATCGCGCTGACCGCCGCCGGCCGCATTTTCGCCGAATACGCCGAGCAGATCCTGGACCTGCGCCGCCGGGCGCAGGACGCCATCAACGAACTGGAGCGCGTGCCGCGGGGGGCCTTGATGATCGCCGCCAACGAAGCCACCTGCATGTACGTTTTGCCTGGCGTCTTTGCCGAGTTCAACACGCGTTTCCCGAACGTGCAGCTTCTTTTGGAGCGGCTCTACGGCGCGAAGGTGGTCCAGGCGGTGTTGGAAAATCAAGCCGACTTCGGTTTCACCCAACTGCCGGTCCAGGAGCGCAAGCTCCAGGCGGTGAAGATTCACACGGATCAGATTCTGTGCATCCTGCCTCCCGGGCACCCGCTGGCGGACAAGGAGGCCATCGCCTGCCAGGATCTGGTGGGCCACCCGCTGCTACTGCCCAAGACCGGCAACACGCGCGCGAAGCTGAATGCGTGGTTTGAACTGGTGGAGGATCTGCTGCACATCTCCATGGAGCTGGACTCCACCGAGCTGATGAAGCGCTTCGTGATGGCGGGGCTGGGCATCGCCTTCGTGGCCGAATCGCACTGCCGGGAGGAGGTGCAAACGGGCCGCCTGGCGGGCCGGCCTCTGGCGCCGGAGCCTTTGATCCGGCAGGTGGGGATGATCTACCGCAAGGACAAAGCTCTCTCCCGAGCGGCGCTGGGTTTCATCGACGTGGTGTTGGAACAATCGGCACAGGGCGCACTTGGCGCCGCCCAAGATCAAAAACGTTCCGCGGGGCGGCGTTGACTCGCCCCTGGAGTTCCATGCGGGTTATCCTGACTATGAAATGCCCAAGCAGAAAGTTCTCATCCTAGGCAACGCAGGCCAGTTAGGCCGAGAGCTCATGAAGGAGTTTGCCGGGCGCGGCTGGGTGGTGACGGGACTGGACCGCGCCGAAATCGACATCGCCAACCGCTTTCAGGTGGAGGAGTGCATTGCGGCGATCGATCCGCGCTGGGTCATCAATGCGGCCGCCTACAACCAGGTCGATGTCGCCGAGCGGGAACCGCACCCGGCCTTCGCGGTCAATGCGCTGGCGGTGAAGAACATCGCCGTGGCCTGCCGCCAAGTGGACGCGCGGCTGGTGCATTACTCCACGGACTACGTCTTTGACGGGACCGCGGGCCGTCCGTACACCGAGGAGGATCCGCCGCGTCCGCTCGGCGCCTACGGCGTCTCCAAGCTGGCCGGGGAGATGTTTGCTCACGCTTACCTCGACGACCCCCTGATCATTCGCACCTCCGGGGTTTTCGGGCCGGGCGGGCTGCATACCGCCCGGGGCAATTTCGTGGAGTTGATGCTACGCCTGGCGGCTTCGGGGCGGCCGATCCGCGTGGTGGAGGACCACGTCGCCTCGCCGACCTACGCACCTTGGCTGGCGGCGCGCACGGCGGATCTGGTGGAGAAGGGGCTCACAGGTTTGTTTCATATCGGCGGCGGCTGGCCGGTTTCCTGGTTTGATTTCGCCCGGATGATTTTCCAAGCGGCGGGGCTATCGCCGGAGCTCCAGCCGACCAACGAGCGCGAATACCGGACGGAGGCGCGCCGCCCCAAGTATTCCGCGCTTTCCAACGCCAAGATGGAGGCGGCCGGCCTGGCGCCCATGCCTCCGCTCGAAGACGCCCTGCGCGACTATTTCGCGCGGCGCCCTAAGGAGTCTCAGCAGGGCTAGCGGCGTAGTAACCCTTTCTGGCCTGCACTTTCATGCCTTTTTGACGGACCCGCACCTCCAGGCGGCGGTAGGTTCCAGGCGTGGGGGCCACAACGGGGACATAGCCGATAGAGTACTGGCTCCGCATCTCCTCCTCGATTTCGGAAAAGATCCGCTCCAGCGTGTATTTGCGGTCCACGCGGAACAAACGCCCTCCGGTTTCCTCCGACATGCGCTTGAGGTCGCTTTCGCCGGCGGCCACGCCATAAGCGGGAAAGCCGTAGGCCCGGGGGTCCGCATAGTGGATGCTGTAGATGATGGCGTCGGCTTTCTGGGCCTCGGCGATGGCTTCGCTGAGCTTCACCCGGCTTCCGATATCCACGCCGTCGGTGATCACAATGATGGCCTTGCGCCCGACCTCATGCCGCAGTTTTTCCACCGAGGCCAGATACACCGCATCGAATAGCACCGTACCTCTGGGGCGCGTGACGGTAGGAACCGGTCCGCGGTACACGCCGCTGAAATCCTGCCGGATGCGCAGGCTGTCGAGCGCGCGCCGCAGCAGCGGAATCGAGTTGGTAGAATCCTGCACCAGCTCGGCGTCCGGGCCAAAGCTGATCAGAAAGGCGAGATCTTTCTTTTGAAGGACCTTCGTGAAGAACTGGTCCGCGGTGCGTTTCTCCGTTTCCAGGAGGTTCTTTTGGCTGCCGCTCACGTCAATCAGCAGGCCGATGGTCAACGGCAAGTCAGTCTGGCGGCTGAAGTAGCGGATTTCTTGAGGCTTGCCTTCCTCGCTGACCAAGAAGTCCTCCTTGGTGAGATCCGGCACTAGGCGCCCCTTGCTGTCGCGCACGGAGCACAGGATGTTGACGACCTGTACGTCGACGCGGATGGTCGGTAGCTGTTCGGGCGGCTGTGCTGCGGTCAAACCGAGGGCGGTCAGGATCCAGAGGGCACTCCACCCGAGCCGCATGCATATGGTTAGATGTCGTTTGGGAGTAGGGCGTTACGGATGAAGAAGGCGATGGAAGGGCTGGCGGCCGCCGATCCAGTGCTGGCGGAGCTGATCCGGAAGACGGGACCGTACCGGATTCGTTATCTCGAGCCGGACTACGAAGCCTTGGCCAAGGCGATTATCTATCAGCAGCTCAGCGGCAGAGTGGCGTCGGTGATCTTCGAACGCCTGCGCCAGGCCGCCGGCAACGGGCGTCTCACCGCGGACAGCGTGCTTCGGCTAACTCCGGCCCAATTGCGTTCGCTGGGACTGAGCCGCCAGAAGATCGCCTACCTGAAAGAACTGGCGGCGCAGCACCGCTCCGGCGAAGTGGATTTCGCCGCCATGCGCCGGATGGAGGACGGCGAAGTGATCCGGGCGCTGACGCAGCTCAAAGGCGTGGGACTCTGGACGGCGCACATGTTCCTCATCTTCGCTCTGCGCCGCAAGGACGTGCTTCCCAGCGGCGATTTAGGCATCCGCGCCGCGGTCCAGAAGGCTTATGGACTGCCGCAGCTTCCCTCGCCCGCGGAGGTGGAAGCCATTGGAGAGCGGTGGCGCCCGTGGCGCACGGTGGCGAGCTGGTACTTGTGGCGCAGCCTGGAGCCGGACGCCAATCTGTGATCTTTTTGGCGGATCTCAAGCACGCGGGGGTATGCTGAAGTTCGTGGAGGCGCTGCGCTTTACCTGCCTGCCCGGTTGCACGCGTTGTTGCCGCGTCCAGGGCTGGGTCTATCTCACGGAAACGGACCTGCGGCGCGCTGCCGCGCATTTGGGGATGAGTCCGCGGGAGTTCGAGGAGCGCTACGTGTACCGCACGCGCCATCTGCTGCGGCTGCGCAAGCCGCGCGGCGCACAGTGCCACTTTTTGGCCGAGGACGGGTGCCGCCTGCATCCCGAAAAGCCCACCCAGTGCCGCATCTACCCGTTCTGGCCGGAGCTCACGGGCTCGCCTTCCGCCTGGCGCAACGAGGGGCGCACGTGTCCCGGCATCGGGCAAGGGGAACTGGTTCCCGTGCAGGCGGTGCTGCGGTTGAGCGCCGAGATGCAGGAGTCGTACCCGGAGATGTACCCGGTTCCCCGTCAGAGAAGTGTGCCGCGGAGAACCAGGCTGGCGATGGTGAAGTAGATCACCAAGCCGGTGACGTCGACCAGGGTGGCGACAAAGGGGGCCGAGGCGCTGGCGGGGTCGAAGCCCAGCCGCCGGAGGATGAAGGGAAGCATGGAGCCGCAGACGGTTCCGAACATGACCACTCCGATGAGGCTGAGGGCCACGGTGGCGGCGACCAGCAGGTAGTGTTCCCCGTAGACGTTTCCGAACATTTGCCAGAGCACAATGCGGAAGAAGCCGATGGTAGCCAGCACGCTGCCGAGCACCAAGCCGCTCAAGACCTCCCGGCGGGCCACGCGCCACCAGTCCCGCAGCCGGGCTTCGCGCAACGCCAGAGCCCGGATGATCAGCGTGGCAGCCTGCGAGCCGGAGTTGCCGCCGCTGCTGATGATGAGCGGGATGAAGAGGGCCAGGACGATCGCCTGCGCCAGCTCTTCTTCATAGTGGGCCATGGCGGTGGCGGTCAGCATCTCGCCCAAAAACAACGCGGCCAGCCATCCGGCGCGCTTGCGGGCGAGCTCCCAGAAGCCGGTCTCGAAATACGGCAGGTCCAGGGCCTCCATACCGCCGATCTTCTGGATATCCTCGGTGGCCTCCTCGCGGACCACGTCGACGATGTCGTCGACGGTGACGATGCCCACTATGCGGCCCTGCTCATCCACCACGGGCAGGGCGGCCAGGTCGTGGTCGGCGAACATCCGCGCGACTTCTTCCTGGTCCGTTTCTTCGGTGGCAGTGATCACGTCGCGCTCCATGACTTCTTCCACGCGCTTGTCGCCTGGCGCGGCCAGCAGGTCCCGGAAGGAGACCACGCCCAAGAGCTTCTGGTCCGCATCCAGGACGTAGGCGTAGTAGATGGTCTCGGTGCGGCGGGTCTGCAAGCGGAGGTAGCGGATGGCCTCGTCGACCGTCATCTCCGGCCGCAGCCGGACGAAGCGGGGATTCATCAGACCGCCGGCCTCGTCCTCGGCATAGGCCAGCAGCGCCCGAACTTCGCCACGCGTGACGTCGTCGAGCAGCGCCATCAGGCCCTCGCGTTCCTCCTCGGGAACGCTCTGGACGATGTCGGCCACATCGTCGGGAGGCAGCGAGCGCAGGTAGGTACGCCGCTCGTGTTCCGGCATGGCAGCCAGCAACTCGGCCTGGTCCGGGGATGGCAGGCCCCAGAAGAGCTCCTCGCGCAGATCGCGCGTCAGGAGCCGGAATTGCCGCACCCGTTCTTCAGGGCGAAGCGCCGGCCAGCGGCTCAGCAGGTCTGGAATTGGGCTTGCAACGGTGTCCGTCACAGTTCGTACCTCGGGAATTCGGGTAGCGGTTTCCCGCGCTCTAAGGCCATTCTGGCATAGGCGGCGGGGACGCACGGAAAAAGGCAACAGGCGCGTTCAGCCGTGCAATGGGGCGGCGCGTGTCTTCGGCGTTTCTGCTACAAGCGCCGCAGTTTGAGATTGCGGAACCAGACCTTATCGCCGTGGTACTGGAGCGAGATCGGGCCTACGGGCTTGGGTTCGGACAGCATCCGGCCGATTTCCGGGGCCGCCTTCCACCGCCGGGCGATCCCTTCCCGCACGGCCGGGGCGCTGAGGGAAGCCTCCAGGACTTTCACGCCGTTGATCCAGTGCTCCACCTGATCGCCGCGCACCACGATCCGGCCGGTGTTCCACTCTCCGGCGGGGAGGGCCGGCGAGGAGGAAGGCGGCATCATGGCGTACAACGCGCCGGTGCGCCGGTCCGGGCCGTTTTTGGCGTCGGGATGGCCGTCGTCGTCGATTAACTGCATCTCGAAGGCGACGACGTACTCCTGTCCCCGGGCGCCTTCGGCCATCTTGGCCCGGTCGGAACGGGGGTGGAGGAACTCCCGGCCGAGCATGCCTTCGAATCCGCCAGGACCAGGCTGAGCCTTGCTCTCATCCAGGAAGATGAGCCGCTGGATCCGGTACTTCACTCCGGTGTTCCCCCGGGGCGCGACGCGCCAGTCAAAGACCAGCTCGAAATCGCCGTAGGACTCCTCGGTGATGAGGTCTTCAGCCAGCCGCGCGCCCGGCCGGGTGGTCAGGCAGCCGTCCTCGATGGCCCAGGCGTCACCCGGGGGCGTGCGCGAGGCCGGATCCCGCCACCCTTTCATGGCCTGGCCATCGAACAGCAGCACCCATCCGGCTTTGGCCTCTTCGGGCGAGAGGCGGTTGTCGGCGCCAAAAGCTGCCGATAACAGGATTGTGCCTAGCAGCCAGCGTTTCATGCCGGTTCCTCCGTGCAACGGCCGAGAGCGACGCTGATGTTATCGGTTCCCCCCCGCTCATTGGCCAGGCCGATCAATTCCTGGCCGCATTGGGCCAGACTGGCGCCGCGCTCGCGCAAGACGCTTTCGATTTCTCCGTCCTCCAACATTCCGGTCAGGCCGTCTGAGCAAAGCAGCAAGATGTCCCCCGGCTCCCAGCGCACCAGGCGCACATCCGGATCGAGGTACTCTTGCCCGCCCAGGCAGCGGGTGATCACGTTGCGCAGGTTGTGGTGGCGGGCGGCGTTTTCGGAGATGGCGCCCGTTTCCACCAGGCGGCGGACCAAAGTATGGTCCTCGGTCAAGCGGCGGAGCTTCCCGCCGTGGAGCAGATAGGCGCGGCTGTCGCCGGCGTGCGCCACCGCGATTTGGCGGCCGCGGCAGGCGGCGATGACGATGGTGGTGCCCATGCCCGCCAGGGCCGGGTCGGCGGCCTCCCGCTCCCGGATGGCGGCATCCGCCCGCCGGCAAGCCTCGGTGAGGAGCTGGCGCGCCATCACCGGCAGCGCCGCCGGAGCTTGGGGCAGGCCGTCCTTGAGGATGCGCGCGGCCACGCGGACGGCGATGCCGCTGGCCACTTCGCCCCCGGCGTGCCCGCCCATGCCATCGGCTACGATGAGCAGACCGTGGGTGGCGCTGGCGTAGACGCAGTCCTCGTTGACCGGGCGGAGACGCCCGCGGTCGGTTTTAGCGAACACCTCCAGAGTGCAGTCCGCCTCCATGGGGGCGTACTGTATGCTAGCATGATCGGGTCAGCCTCAACGATGCGCTTCCCTGGGAGTTACTTTCTCCGCAATTTGGTCGAACGGCGCAGCCTCATCGGACAGATGGTGCGCCGGGACTTCGAAAAGCGGTTCGTAGGTTCGGCGGCGGGCTGGCTTTGGGGCGTCATCCACCCGCTGGTGCTGCTGCTAAGCTGGACGTTCGTTTTCGGGGTGTGCCTGAACGCCAAGCCCGGTCCCGGCGAGCCCACTCAGAATTACCCGCTTTGGCTTTTCTGCGGCTTCTTGCCCTGGCTGCTGTTCCAGGACACGGTTCAGCGAGCCGCGACTTCCCTGCTGGAAAACTCCAACCTGATCACCAAGACGATCTTTCCGGCAGAAGTTTTGCCGCTGTCGATCTTCCTATCGTCGCTGGTTCACCACCTCATCGGGCTGGGCCTGGCCACGGCCGCCATCGCCATTTGGTTGAACCATTACAGCCTCGGGCTGGGACTTCTGCCTCTGTACATGCTGGCGGTGGGCCTGTTTTCGGTGGGGATCGGCTGGATCGTCGCGGCTCTTAACGTGTACTTGCGCGACACGGCCCAGGTGTTGACCGTGGTGCTGACGCTGTGGTTCTGGCTTACGCCGATTTTCATTTCGCAAGCCCAGTACCCGCCGCGATTCCGGTTCCTGATCGGCATCAATCCCATGGCTTACGTGGTGCGGGGCTATCGCGAGCGGCTGCTTTCCCATAACGTCCCGAACCTGCACGAGCTGGCGGTGGCTCTGGCCCTGGCGCTGGCCGCCTTCTTTGCTGGGGGTCTGTTCTTCCGTCATCTTAAGCGCGGGTTTGCCGACGTGCTCTAAGGCGCGCAAATCGGTTAATCTACGACTGATGCCCTTGTCACGCCGCGCGTTTGTGGCGGCCGCCGCTACGCCCCTTTTGGCGCAGCGGGGAGCCGTGCGACGCCCGAATCTGTTGCTGATCTTGGCCGACAACCTTGCCGCCCACGCCCTGGGTTGCTATGGGAACCAGGAGATCCGCACGCCGAACATCGATCTGCTGGCCCGCGGCGGCACGCGGTTTTCGCTTCATTATTCGGTGTCTCCCGCTTCCACGCCGGGACGCGCGTCCCTGCTGACAGGATTGACGCCCCGCCAGCATGCCATCGACGACGGGCAGGCGCCGGCGCGCGCTGCGCAGCTGCCGTTTCTGCATGAACTGCTGGCAGCGGCCGGCTACGCGTGCGGCTTCGCCGGTCATTGGGGGCTGCCGTCGCCCGGCGCACCGCCGCAAGGGTTTTCTTTCTGGCGGCCGGTGGAGGACGGCCCGGCGGCCGGATTCGTCTCCGGCCGGATTACCGAGCACGCCATCGAGTTTCTGGAAAAGCAGAAGCCGCAGCAGCCGTTCTTCTTGCTGGCCAGCTATCCCGAACCGGGCAGCCACTACCGCGGCCGGCCTGAGAAGTATTACGACCTGTACGCTGCGGCGCAGTTCACCACCGTGAACTGGCAGCCGGCTGCGGTCAACGCGGCCGAGGGCAAAGAGTTCCTCGAGGATATCGTCGCCAGCCTGCGGCTGTGCGCGGCGGCGATCACCGCGTTTGACGATCAAGTGCGGGCTCTGGTCTCCGCGGTGGACAAGATGGGGCGGCGCGATGACACCCTCATCGTGCTGACCTCCTGCTGCGGGCATCTGATGGGGCGGCACGGCTTGTGGGGCGCGGGGAGGGCTTCCAACCCCATCAACATGTTCGAGGAGTCCGTGCGGACCCCCATGATTTGGAACTGGCCGCTGCATGTTCCGGTGGAAGCCGCGCGCCCGGAAATCGTCGACAGTTGCGACTTGCTGCCCGCTCTATGCGAAGCCGCGGGCGTAAGCGTGCCGGAAGCTCCGGTCCGGCCTGGACGGAGTTATCTTCTGTCGGCGCTGAACAAGCCCTATCCACCGAAGGACCCTTGGCGGAGCCTAACCTTCGGCCATCTTGGCGACACCGAGATGGCGCGGGACCTGCGCTACAAGGTGGTGATCCGCAGCCAGGGCCAAGGTCCGAACGAGCTGTACGATCTGCGCCGCGATCCGGGGGAGACCGACAACGAATTCGACACCGGAGAGTACGTCACGGTGGCGGAGGCTTTGTCGCGGCAACTCGCGGAGTGGCGGAAGAGGTACAGCTAAGCGTTGCGGGGCGGCGCGCGGGTCTGGGGCGCCTTTGACCGGCCGCGTTGCGCCAGTTGGTGCTCGCTTGTGGCAAGATATGGAGCATGCCGCAACCGATCTATCTTGTCGCCAGTGGAGACTTGCGCTTAGCCGCCAATCAGAACTGCTGGCCCGCCCAGCAGCGCGTGGAGGAGGCCGTGATTGCGGCGGTCCGGCGCGAGGGCCGCGACGTGGTCCGCGCCCACGCCTACGACCCCGTGAAGGGACACGGGTTCATCGATTCGCAGAAATACGGCATGGAGGTCTTCCGGGGCATCCCGCCGGAAGCGCCGGTCATGGTGGTCGAGGCCGTCTGGCAGTACAGCCACCACGTCCTTCCGGGGCTGTGGACGCACCGCGGGCCCATCCTCACGGTCGCCAACTGGAGCGGGGAGTGGCCGGGGCTGGTGGGCATGCTCAATCTGAACGGCTGCCTCACGAAGGCCGGCATCCCCTACAGCACGCTCTGGAGCGCCGATTTCACCGACGAGTTCTTCCTGCGCGGGCTCCGCACCTGGCTGGCGGGCAAGCCGGTGGTTCATGACAGCAGCCATGTCCGCTCCTGGAAGCAGCTGCGGCTACCGCCGGAAGGGATTTTGGTGGGGGCACGGCTGGCGGCCGAGCTTCGCAAGAACAAGGCCATCATGGGGATCTTCGACGAGGGCTGCATGGGGATGTACAACGCGATCATCCCCGATGAGCTTCTCCACGAGGTCGGCGTTTTCAAGGAGCGGTTGAGCCAGTCGGCCTTGTACGCCGAGATGCTGCTGGTGTCCGATCAAGAGGCCCAGGAGGTTCGCGACTGGCTGGAGCTGAAGGGCATGCGCTTCGTCACGGGTTCGAATCCCAAAGAGGACCTCACCGACCAGCAGATCCTTGATCAGTGCCGCATGTACATCGCCGCGGTGCGCATCGCCGACCGGTTCGGCTGCGACACGATCGGGATCCAGTATCAGCAGGGGTTGAAGGATCTTGCCCCGGCCTCCGACCTGGCCGAGGGACTGCTCAACAACGTGGACCGTCCCCCGGTGCGCGACCCCGAGACGGGCAGAGTGCTTTACGAGAATCAAGCGCTGCCGCACTTCAACGAGGTCGACGAATGCGCCGGGCTGGACGCGTTGGTCACCAACCGCCTCTGGTGCGCTCTGGGCTTCAGCCCGGAGACGACCCTGCACGACGTGCGTTACGGCGAGGAGTACCCGGTCAACGGCAAGCCGGAGTTCGTCTGGGTTTTCGAGATCTCCGGCGGCGCTCCTCCGGCGCACTTTATCGGCGGATACGCGGGGGCCACCAGCTACCGGCAGCCGTACATGTACTTCCCCAGCGGGGGCGGCACGCTGGCCGGCGTCAGCAAGCCGGGCGATGTGGTCTGGAGCCGGGTCTACGTCGAGAAGGGCGCGCTTAAAGCGGACCTGGGGCTGGCCAAAGCGGTGGAGTTGCCGCAGAAGGAGAGCGACCGCCGGGCGCGGATCACGACTCCGCAGTGGCCGATGATGCACGCCATCACCCGCGGGGTCACACGGGACCAGTTCATGGGACGCCACAAGGCCAACCACATTCAGGTGGCCTACGCGCCCGATGAGGACGGCGCGAAACTGGCGCTGGCGGCCAAGGCGGCGATGTTCCGCGAGCTGGGGCTGGAAGTGGCCGTCTGCGGCGACGGGTTGGAATTGTAAAGCGTTTGCCAGGATCCTGCCCGAGGGCAGCCCAAGAGGGATGCGCCACCGGGTGAGAGATCGAAGGGACTGCTAGGGAAGCGCCTCCAGCGCCGTCTCCAGGTCGTCATCGAACTGGAAGATGGTGTCCAAGCGGGTGACGCGGAAGGCGTCGCGAACCTGGCCGGTGGCCCCTGCCATCCGCAGGCTGCCTCCGGAGGAGCGGACCTGGTTGAGGCAAGCAATGAACTGGCCGATGCCGGTGCTGTCGATGTGGGTGACGCCGCTCAGGTCGAAGATCAGGTGATGGCGGCCTTCCTGCATGAGGCGCTTGACCAGGGTTTCAATGGCCGAGGCGGCCTCGCCTAAGGTGATGCGGCCGTCGATCCGGATCACGGAACGGCCGGGACCGGCATCCCGCTCCTCAATTCGCAACGCCATCCGACGCCTTCTCCCGTCAGTTCGGTTTCTTCACTTCCACTTGGGCCAATTTCTCGGTGAACTGCACAATGGCCGAATGATCCAACTCACCTTTGCCTTCGCCTAATAAAGATATCAACATTTGCTGCACCTGGCTGGTCAAGGGCAGCGGCACCTGGAGCGACTCGGCCGCCGCCAGGGCGTTCCGGAGATCCTTATGGTGCAGCCGGATGCGGAAGCCGGGATGAAAGTCCCGCGCGATGACCATGGGAGCTTTGAAGTTTAGCACGGTGCTGCCGGCCAGACCGCCCTTGACCGCTTCGAAAACGATCTCCGGGTCCAGGCCCGCCTTGGTCGCCAGCACCAGCGCCTCACCCATGGCCGCGATATTGCAGGCCACCATGATCTGATTGGCTAGCTTGGTCACGTTGCCGGCGCCCACCGGGCCGGTGTGGGTCACGTAAGAGCCCATCCTCTCCAGAACCGGCACGGCGCGGTCAAAGACTTCCTTCTTGCCGCCGACCATGATCGCCAGCGTGCCGTGGATGGCCTTCGGCTCGCCGCCGCTGACTGGCGCATCCAGAAAATCCACGCCCTTGGCCTCGCAAGCGGCCGCGACTTTTTGCGCGATCATAGGGCTGATCGAACTCATGTCGATGACCAGCGACCCGGGCGCAGCCCCTTCCAGCACCCCATCGGGTCCCATCACGACCTGCTCCACTTCGGGCCCGTCCGGCAGCATGGTGATGATGATTTTGCAGCGGGACGCCACGTCCTTGGGCGAGGCGCCCTTTTCGGCGCCCGCCTTCACCAGCTCTTCGACCGGCTGGGGCACGACGTCATGCACCACCAGCTTGAAACCGGCCTTGAGCAAGTTCTTCGACATGGGCTTGCCCATGATCCCCAGTCCAATGAAACCAATCTTCTGCTGTGACAACTTGTTGGGTTCTCCTCTCCTGAAGGTTTAGGAAGATTCTAAAGCCTATGATACGATACCGCCATGGACATCTATACTTGGGACACCATTAAAGAAGATGTTCTGAGCCCCACAGCCGGTCGCAAGGCCTTGCACGGCCAGATGATCACCCTGGCCCGCTTCCGGTTCGACAAAGGCAACAAGGTGGCCATGCACCACCATCCCAACGACCAGATCACCACCGTTCAGTCCGGCAGCATCAAGATGGTCTGCGGCGGTGAGGAGTTCATCCTGAAAGCCGGCGACATGGTCCACGTACCTCCGGATGTGCCGCACGGAAACGAGGCGCTCGAGGATTCCGTCATTATTGAAATCTTCTCGCCGGTCCGGCAGGACTGGATCACCGGCGACGATTCCTACTTGCGCCAGAAGTAGCTTGTGCTGTAGGCGGCGGAGCGGGGCCGTGCCCGCCCCGCCGCCATTTCTCGAACCGCTTTTCTAACGTCTCGCCTGAAGCGCGGCGCGGATCTTCTCGCGCAAGCCGTCCGGATGGAAGCCGGCCCGCTGATAGATTTCGCTCGGACGCCCGGAGCGCGAAAATCGGTGCATGCCGTAGACCCGTTCGGTGTAGTCTGCGGGGAGCACAAAGGGGTAGAGAAAGCCGGGCCAGCCGTTGTGCAGCGCCACCACCAGGGGCCGCTCCTCATCGGCTAGGATCTCCTGCGCCTGCCGCGGATCCCTCTGGCGCAAGTCCTCGTAGAGCTGCGGAGAGGTTACGGCGATGATCTTGACGTCGTTGGACTCCTCGATCTCCGGCAGGATTTGCATCAGGTTGGCCATGACCTGCCCGCCGCAGACGGCCAGCACCAGCTTGGGCTTGCCGTTGCGGCGGTAGGGCCGGAAGATGTAGGCGCCCTTGACCGCCTCGCGCGCCGGAGGG
>JAIMAR010000058.1 GCA_023511855.1 Bryobacteraceae bacterium | reverse complement strand
CCCCTGGCGATCCTGGCCGCGGTCTTTGGGACGGGCCTTTTTTACATTGTCGTGACCTATGCTCAGACGTTGGGCTTTGGTCTGAGCCGGGCAGGTATTGCCAGTTTTGCTCAGTCGGCGGCTCCGCTCGATGATCTGGCGCGCCACTACGTTGGGCGCCTGATGGCTGTCCTGCTCGATTTCGGGGCGACGATCAGCGCTTTTGCCAGTGCTCTGGGAACGGCTAACGCTGGAGCGCGCATACTCTATGCGATGGGGCGCGACGGCTTCATCTTCTTCACCGAGAGCCGCAACGTGACCCAGACCTGGTTTGATCCTGCCGAAGAAGGCTCGGGGTGCGGAAAGGTGGACACCTGGGACGGGACGATGACCCAGCGGTCCAAGTAAGGACGGAGCGTAGAATTCTGGCGCAGCCAAGGAGGGCGAAAAATGGCGGTGAACCGGCGTGAGTTTGTGAAGGAAGCGGCGCGGGCCGCGGTTGCTTGTGTGGCCCCAATGATTATTCCTTCCAGAGTCTTGGGGGCCGGCGGCGCCGTGCCGCCGAGCGAGCGGATTCAGATGGGTTTTATCGGCGTCGGCTCGATGGGGAGCGGACACGTGCGCGGGTTCTTGCAGCAGCCCGACGTGCGCATCGTCGCCATCTGCGACGTGAGCGAGGAGGCGCGCAACCGCAGCCGGGACGTGGTCAACAACGCTTACGGGAACAAAGATTGCCAGACCTACAACGACTTCCGGGAGCTGCTGGCGCGCAAGGATATCGACGCCGTGTTGATCGCTACCCCCGACTTCTGGCACGCGCTCATCGGCATCGAGGCCGCGCGCCAGGGCAAGAGCATGTATCTGGAGAAGCCTGTCGCGCTGAGCATCACGGAAGCCAAGGCGCTGCGCGAAGCAGTGCGCCGCTACGGAGTCGTTTTCCAGGAGGGCTGCCAGCAGCGCTCCGACCAGCGCTACCGGCACACCTGCGAGCTGATCTGGAACGGCCGCATCGGGAAGCTCGAGACGGTGATGATCGCCTCGGCGGGCTCCGGCGACACCAATCCGATGCCCGAGCCCAAGCCTCAGCCGGTCCCGCCCGGCTTCGATTGGGACCTGTGGCTGGGGCCGGCCCCTTACGTGCCGTACACCGGGATTCCGTTCATGCGGACCACGACGGGCCTCTGGAACTTCATTCACGATTACGGCTTAGGGAGTTTAGGCGGCGCCTGGGGAATCCACGATGTCGACATCGCGCAATGGGTCAGCGGCAACGACCACACCACCCCGATAGAGACCGAAGGCGAGGCCGTGTTTTTCCAGGACGTCCGCAACGTCATGCACACCTGGACGGTGGAACACCGCTACGCCAACGGCGTCAAGGTGATTCACATGGACCTGGCCACGGCCCGCAGGCGGTCGGATCATTTCAAGACCGGCAATATGGCCAGCGTGATGATCGGCTCCGAAGGTTGGATCTACGTGAGCCGGCAGGAAATGCGGACCCATCCGGAATCCCTGATGCGGGAAGTGATCGGGCCCAACGAGAAGAAGGTGATCTTCAGCAACGATCACCGGCGGAACTTCTTGGATGCGGTGAAGAAGCGAACCGTTCCCATCGCCAATATCGAATCGGCGGTGCATGGCGAGATGATGAATCAACAGGCGGACATCGCGCTGCGGCTGGGCCGGAAGGTGCGCTGGGATCCGGTGAAAGAGGAGTTCATCGGCGACTCGCAGGCCACGCGGATGATGACCAGGCCGATGCGCAGTCCGTGGCGGCTGTAGGCAGGGAGGCGGAAGGCAATGAGAAGCGCAGCGAAGGTTTTGGTTTTGGCCGTATGTTTGGCGACGGGACAGATGACGGCTCAGCAAGGCGCTGCGCCGGCGATGCCGTTTGAGGAAGCGCTGGCTAAGACGGCCGCCTTTGAGGTGGGCGAGGACCGGGCGCCGCTTTATGCGCTTGAAAAGCATGTGCTGGCGGCGACGCAGAACCCCGCCGAGAGCAAGCGGATCGAGCAGGCTTTGATCCGGGCGCTGGAAGGGAAGTCCACGCTCATGGGCAAGGATCAAATCTGCCGCCGGTTGTCGCTGATCGGGTCGGCGGCGTCGGTTCCGGCGCTGGCGCGCCTGCTGGCCTCCGCCGAGACAGCCGACATGGCGCGCTACGCGCTGGAGCGAATCCCTGGCCCCGAGGTGGATGCGGCGCTGAGGAACATGCTGCCCAAGACCTCGGGGAAGGTGAAGATCGGCATTGTGAACACGCTGGGACGGCGCGGCAGCGCCACTTCGGTGGCGGCTCTGCGGGCGCTCATTCCGGGCAGTGATGAGCAGGTGGCCTTCGCCGCGGCGGCGGCGCTGGGCTGGATCGGCGACCGCACGGCCGCGCAAGCTCTGTCCTCGGCGCGAGCCGCCACGAAAGGCGCTCTGCGCACGGAAGTGGAGCGCGCCTGGCTGCGCTGCGGAGAACAAATGGTGGCGCGCAAGGAGAACCAGGAAGCGTTTGCCGTCTTCAAGGAACTAAGCGGATCCGGCGAGAATCTTGTGCGCCTCGGAGCGCTGCGGGGCTTGGCGATGTCCGGAGGCAAGCTAGCCATCCCGCTGCTGGCGGCGGCCCTCCAGGATCCGGATGCGGCGGTGCAGGCGCAGGCGATCCGGCAGTTGAGCGCCGTGGACGGCCCAGAGGCTACCGCGGCTTTGGTGCAGGCGTTGCCCAATCTCCAACCTCTGGGAAAGATCCGCCTGCTGGCGGCGTTGGCGGACCGGGGTGACCGCGCCGCCCTGCCGGCTGTAATCAAGTCGGTGGGTGACGAAGCGGTCTCGGTGCGTATCGCGGCTTTGCAGGCGCTGGAGAAGCTGGGAGACGAGTCCGTCGTGATGTTGCTGGCGCAGACTGCCGTGCGCACAGGTAGTGAGGGAGGGACAGTGACGGACGCTCCCGCCACGGGCGGTGTGCCGAACGAGCGCGGGATGCGGCCTGTGCTGGCCACGGAGACCTCGGCGGCGCGAACCAGCCTGTATCGAATGCACGGTTCGGCGGTGGATCAAGCCATTTTGGCGAACCTTCCTAAGGCCGAACCCGGCGTGAAGGTGGAATTGATCCTGGCTGCTTCCGAACGGGCGATCCCAGGCGCGGCTGATGTGCTGATCCCGCTCGCCTCGGATTCCAATGCGACGCTGCGGCGCACAGCGATTCAGGCCTTGCGGGCCGCCGCCGGCCCGGCGCATGTGGACAACCTGGTGCAGCTTCTATCCAAGAGCGCCGGAGCGGAGCGGCGCGAGCTGGCTCGCGCTCTGGCGGCCGCACTGGGGCGCTCCGACAAAGCGTCGCTCGCGCCGGTGACGTCGGCTTATCGGGCCGCGCCGGACCTCGACTTGAAATCGTCACTGCTTTCGGTCATGGCCCAGACGGGACGTCCGGAGGCACTTACGGAGCTGCGCGCTGCTCTGAAGGATCCTAACGCCGATCTCCGGCGCAGCGCGGTGCTGGCGCTGGCCGAATGGCCAAACCCGGAGCCGATGCCGGACCTGATCGGGGTGGCGCGCAACGACTCCAGCTTCGCCGTGCAGATCCTGGCCTTGCAGAGCTACCTGCGTCTCATGGCCTTGCCGAGCAGCCGCACGCCTGGCGAGACGCTGGCCATGCTGGCGGAAGCGATGAAGCTCGCGCGGAGGGCAGACGAGAAGCGCGCGATCCTGTCCCAGGCGGCGCGGATCAATCACCCGGGCGCGCTGGCGCTGGTTGAGTCCGCCATGCAGGACCCCGAGGTGGGCGCCGAGGCCCGGGTTGCGGCGGATCAAATCCGCCAGAAGCTGACTCCCGTGCGGAGGCAATGAAGCCCGCCGCCGGATCCGGACACCCGTGGGCATCTACGTCCGCGCAAGGTCCGGTTTGAAGCGGCGCACGCGGCCGGTCAAGACTCCGGCAGGCTACGCAACCGTTCGGCGGCCGTCTCCGGCGTGATGTCGCGTTGCGGCATGGCCAGCATCTCGTAACCGACCATGAACTTCCGCACGGTCGCCGAACGCAGCAGCGGCGGATAAAAGTGCGCGTGGAGCCGCCATTCGGGATGCTCTTGCCCGTCGGATGGCCGCTGATGGAACCCCATGGAATACGGGAAGGGGACCGCGAAGAGATTGTCGTAGCGGCGGGTGAGACGGCCTAGAATGTCCGCCAGATCGTTCCTGCCGGCATCGTCCAATTGCTCGAGGCTGGTCACCGGCCGCCGCGCCAGCACCAACGTCTCAAACGGCCACACGGCCCAGAAAGGGACCAGCGCCGTGAATGAATCATTCTCGCAGACCAAGCGCTCTCCGGCTTCCCGTTCCAATTCCAGGTACAGGTCCAGAAGGCAGGCGCCGTGCTGCTCGAAGAATCTCCGTTGCGCCGCCTGCTCCTTGACGATTTCGTTCGGCAGGGTGCGGTTGGCCCAGATCTGACAGTGCGGGTGGGTATTGCTGCACCCCATGATCTCCCCTCGGTTTTCGAAGATCTGAACGTATTGGATGACAGGGTGGGAGCTGAGCTCCTGGTATTGCGCGACCCAGGTGTCCACCACCAGGCGCATTTCGGCCAGGCTCATCCGGGCTACGGTGAGATCGTGGCGCGGGGAGAAGCAGACCACCCGGCAAGTGCCGGGCTCGGCTTGGGCGACGAGCAAACCGCGGAGATTGAATTCGCCGGGCGGCGTGTCCAGCTTGAGCGCCGCGAAATCGTTTTCAAAGACGAATGTCGAAGTGTAGTGCGGATTGCGCACGCCTCCGGCGCGTTCGTTGCCGGGGCACAGGTAGCAGTTAGGATCGTAGGCGGGCTGGGCCGCCGCCGGCAGCTTTTCGACTTGCCCCTGCCAGGGCCGCTGCGTGCGGTGCGGCGAGACCAACACCCACTCGCCGGTCAGCGGATTGAATCTCCGGTGAGGATGCTCTTTGAGATGGAACATTCCGGCCGCAACTCAGATTTCGAACACCGCGCCCGTATCTGCGCTAGTGACGTACCGCAGATAGCGGGCCAGCCAGCCGCGTTTCACTTTGGGTTCGAATGGAGGCAGGGCGGCCAAACGGCGCTGAATCTCGCGCTCCTCGACCTTGAGTTCAATGACCCGCGTGCGAGCGTTGATGTAAATGCGATCGCCGGGCTGGACGGCGGCGATGGGCCCGCCCGCGGCTGCCTCCGGCGCGATGTGCCCCACGCACAAGCCGCGGGTGCCGCCCGAAAAACGGCCGTCCGTGATGAGCGCCGCTTTGACGCCGCTGCCGGTGAGCGCCGAGGTGGGCGAGAGCATCTCCTGCATGCCCGGCCCTCCCCGCGGGCCTTCGTAACGGATGACCACGACGTCTCCATCCTTCACTTCACTGGCGAGAATGCCTTCGAAGGCGGCCTCCTGCGATTCGTAGATGCGCGCCGGACCCTCAAACTCCATCATGGAAGGATCCACGCCGGCGACTTTCACCACCGACCCTTTCGGAGCAAGGTTGCCGAACAGAACAGCGAGCCCGCCGGTCTGGGAGAACGCTTTCTCGCCGGCGCGGATCACGTCGCCGTCGGCATCGGGGGAGTTCCGCACGTAGTCCCCTAGCCTTCCGGCCACGGTCTTTGCGTTCAAGTCCAGCGGCGCAGTGCCGCTGGCCAGCACCGCCTTGAGAATCGCACCGATGCCGCCGGCGCGGTGAACGTCCTCGACGTGAACTTCCGGGCGGCTCGGCGCTACTTTGCAGACGTTCGGGGTGCAATCGGAGAGCTCGTTTAGACGGTTGAGGTTGTAGCTAATTCCGGCTGAATGAGCGAGCGCCAGCCCGTGCAGCACCGTGTTGGTGGATCCGCCCATTGCCATGTCCAAAATGAAGCCGTTGTCCATGGCGGCGGGAGTAAGGATGTCGTGGGGACGAACGTTCTCCTCCATGCACCGTTTCAACGCTCGCGCTGCTCGGCGCACCAGATCCAGTCGGTCCGGGTTCAACTCCGTTCTGGTCTTGGCTGGGTCCGCCCAACGCTCGGCCGGAATGGTTCCGTTGCCCGGCAGGGCCAAACCGATCGCCTCGGCCATGCAATTCATCGAGTTGGCCGTAAACATGCCGGAGCAGCTTCCGCAGCCCGGACAGGAATTCTCCGCCAGAGCGCGAAGTTCGGCCTCCGTGATCTTGCCCGCGCTGAATTTTCCCACGCCTTCGAAAACCGTAATGAGATCCGTCCCGCCGGCGCCCGCCAGCATCGGACCGCCGCTGACATAGACCGAGGGGATGTCCAGCCGCGCCATGGCGTTGAGCATGGCCGGAACGATCTTGTCGCAGTTGCCGATTCCGATCCAGCCGTCGCAAGGATGCGCGCCCACGATCGTCTCGATCTGGTCCGTGATCAGCTCGCGCGAGGGCAGGGAATACTTCATGCCGAAGTGCCCCATGGCGATGCCATCGTCGACGGCGCCGCCGATGTTCGTGTACCAAACGTTGAAGCCCAGCGCCAGCAGCTCCTCCCACAGAACCTTGCCCAGTTTGTCCAGGTGCGCGTGGCCGGGGATCTGCGTCGTGTAGGAATTGACGATCGTCACGAAAGGCTTGGACAGATCGTCCAAGGAGCGGATAAACCCGGCGGCCTTCATCAGCGATGCGGCCGGGAGCATCTTGGCGCCGTCTTTTAAGATCTGGCTGCCTCTTTTGCGGACCTCTTCGATTCCTGGATTCATGGGACCATTTTCGCAAATTCTGCGCGCTGCTGCGCTGGCCCTGCACGCTTCCCTTCGCGGAACGTTTTGCCTGCGGCTGCGTAATTAGATAGTGTGCGTCCTGCTCAACCGAGCCTTGGGACGCCAGGAGGAATACGACATGAAGAGGATTGCCCTTGCTTTGCTGGCCTGCTCGATCGCCTTCGCAGGCTCCAAGACATACACCCTGAACGTGTGGCAGCCGGTTGTGCTGGCGGGAACGGAACTTAAAACCGGCCAGTACCGCATGGATGTGGACGGGGATAAAGTGACTTTGAAGGCTGGCCGTCAAATGGTGGAAGCCAATGTGAAGGTGGAGAGCACCAACACGAAGAACCGCTCGACCACCCTGGTCATGGAAGAGCGGGACGGCAAGATGCACATCCGCGAGATTCTCCTCGGCGGCACCGACACCAAGCTGGTGGTCAACTGACTCGCTCCTTGCGGGGCGAAGTGGGATACAATGCACTTCGCCCCATGCTTGATTTCCGATTTTCCCGGCGCAAATTTCTGAAGACAACGGCAGCCGCGGCCGCCGCAGGTGCGGCCTGCGGGCAGAGCCGCGGCGAGTTCCGTCCGTTGTTCAACGGCAAGAACTTGGATGGTTGGCGCGCCATCCCGCGCCTTCCCGTGCCGGCGTATCCCGGCGCGCCTGCCCCGGATCCTAACAGCCCGGGCTACCGCAAGGCGCTCACTTCACGTGGGCGCTGGGTGGTCGACAACGGCGTCATCGTTGCCGGCCAGGATCCGCCGGACTCGGGCCTCGGCGCGTATCTCATCACCGAAGAGAAGTTCGGCGACTTCGAGCTGGAGCTCGAAGTGAATCCCGACTGGGCCGTCGACAGCGGCGTCATGATCCGCGCCACGGAATTGGGCGGGCAGGGATTCCAGGTGCATCTGGATTACCGCATGCTCGGCTCGGTGGGAACGCTCTTCGGCAACGGGATCGGCAACTGGCGCGCGCGGCACTATGCGTTCAATCCGAAGCTGGACCGGAAGGGGAAGCTCGTCCGCCTCATCCGTGAACCGGCCCCGGAGGAGGAGATCCGGCGGCTGGCCTGGCATTCCGATCCGGCGGAGTTCTTCCGCGTCTGGCGGGTGAACGATTGGAACACGCTCCGGATTCGCTGCGCCGGCCGCTATCCGCGCATCACCACCTGGGTGAACGGCGTGCAGATCGCAGAGCTGGACGCCGCAGCGCTGGAGGCCCCGAACTATGACCGCGAAGCGGTGGCGCGGCTGCTGGGCCCGCGGGGATACATTGCGCTTGAAGTGCACGACAGCGGCCCGGATCTGTGGATGGGAAAGGACCGCTGGCTGCCGTTCCACGTCTGCCGCTGGCGCAACATCCGCATCCGGGAGCTGCCCTGAAGCGCTCCGCGGCGCCAAGCAACGTGCTCTCTGCGCTGCCATGATGAGGCAGGACCAAGCCTAGTAGAATGGTCGTGGACCTATCCATGCGTAATCCAAGTTTTGTTATCGCGGCGGTTCTGTGCCTTGCGGCGTCGATGGCGCCGGGCTGCCGGCGTTCGGAAGCGGAGAAGAAAGTGGCGGAACCTACCATCCAGGATCGGCTGACCAAGTACGCCCAGGTGCGGTTGGAGATCGACCCCAGTCCTCTGACCGACAAGGAGCGCCGGATGATCCCCATCCTGATCGAGGCCGCCAAGATCATGGATGACCTGTTCTGGAGGCAGGCTTACGGGGACAAAGAGTCGCTGCTGGCGCGGGTCAAGGATCCTGATGCGCGGCGTTTCGTGGAGATCAACTACGGTCCCTGGGACCGGCTGGACGGGAACCGGCCTTTTCTGCCTGGCTTCGGCCCCAAGCCGCCCGGCGCGAACTTCTACCCGAGCGACATCACCAAGGAGCAATTCGAATCCGCCGCTTCCGTGTCGGCCGAAGCAGCCAAGCAGTTTCGCAGCCAGTACACGATGGTCGTGCGGCCGGAAGGGGGCGGGCTGGAGGCCGTGCCCTATCACGTGATGTTCGCGCCGCAGCTCAAGCAGGCCGCGGCCAAGCTACGCGAGGCAGCCAAACTGGCCGACGATCCGGGACTGCGCAAGTACCTGCTGCTCCGCGCGGAGGCCCTGCTGACCGACGACTACAAGGCCAGCGACATCGCCTGGCTCGACATGAAGAACAACACCGTGGACGTGGTGATCGGGCCGATCGAAACCTATGAGGACCGCCTGTTCGGATACAAAGCCGCCTACGAAGCGTACGTCCTGGTGAAGGACAAGGAATGGAGCCGGCGGCTGACCCGGTACGCACGCTTGCTGCCCGGTTTGCAGCAAGGCCTGCCCGTGCCCGAGCCGTATAAGCGCGAGAAGCCGGGCACGGATTCCGATCTCAATGCCTACGATGTGGTCTACTACGCAGGCGACTGCAACGCGGGCTCCAAAACCATCGCCATCAACCTGCCCAACGACGAGGACATACAGCTCAAAAAGGGCACGCGGCGGCTTCAGTTGAAAAACGCCATGCGGTCCAAGTTCGACCGCATCCTGCTGCCGATCGCCAACGTGTTGATCGCCGAGGACCAACGACCGCATGTCAAGTTCGACGCCTTCTTCGCCAACACGATGTTCCACGAGGTGGCCCACGGCCTCGGCATCAAGAACACGCTCAACGGGAAGATTACGGTGCGGGAAGCGCTCAAAGATCAGGCGTCGGCGCTTGAGGAAGGCAAGGCGGATGTGCTTGGGCTCTACATGGTGACCCGCTTGATCGAAAGCGGGGACTACCGCGACACGGAACTCATGGACAACTACGTGACGTTCCTGGCGGGCATCTTCCGCTCCATCCGTTTTGGCGCGGCCAGCGCCCACGGCGTGGCGAATCTGGTGCGGTTCAACTATTTCGCCCAAGCGGGCGCGTTTACGCGGGATGCAGCTACGGGGACCTACCGGGTCGAGCCGGAAGCCATGCGCAAGGCCGTGGAGTCTCTCGCCGAAAAGATCCTGCGGCTGCAAGGCGACGGCGACTACGAGGGCGCGGTCCGCTTTCTCCGGCAGATGAGCACGATGGGCCCGGAACTAAAGGCGGATTTGGACCGCCTGAGCCGGGAGCGAATTCCAGTTGATGTGGTCTTCGATCAGGGCCGGCCGTTTTAGAGCGGCACATCCGTTAGAGCGCCTGCTCGGCGGCCCCGAGCTTCACCGGGACTTTGATGGTCCGCCCGTCGCGGTAAATCGTGAGCGTCACCGTGTCGCCCGGCCGCTTGGAGCGCAAGGCCCGCTCCAGCTCCGCCGTCGAGCCCACTGGCTTACCATCCACGGCCATGATCAAATCGCCGCCTATGGGGATGATGTACCCGTAGGCCGAAACGCGCTGGCGCGCTCCGCGGATTCCGGCCGCCGCGGCAGGCGAACCAGCCGGGACGGAAACCACCAGTAAGCCGCCTTCGGAGGGGAGGTCCAGGGCCTCCGCCAGCGGCCCGGAGATGGCCAGGACCCGCACGCCCAGGGTTGGGCGGCCGTAGCGAGTGATCCGCTGGTAGTCGTCCAGCAGCACCTTGACCCGGTTGATGGGCAGAGCAAATCCGATGCCCGCATTGCGCGCCCCCACGATCATGGTGTTTACCCCGATCACGTTGCCCTGGCTGTCTAATAGCGGCCCGCCGCTGTTGCCGGGGTTGATGGCCGCATCCGTTTGAATCATGTCCTCCATGGGACGCCCGCGCTCATCCGGAACGGTGCGGTGCAGCGCGCTGATGACGCCGGTCGTCAGGGTGCCATCCAGGCCGAACGGGTTGCCGATCGCGAGCACCTTTTGGCCAACCTGCAAATTGTCCGAATCCCCCAACCGCAGATAGGGCAGCTTCTTCTTTGGTTCGATCTTCAGTAGAGCCAGGTCGTTCTCAGGTTCGCGGTAGAGGATGGCAGCGTCATAACGGCTGCGGTCGGCCAGAATGACGCTGATGCGCGCCTGAGGCCCGGCCACGACATGATTGTTCGTAAGAATCCGCCCGTCGGGGTCGATCAGGAACCCGGAGCCGGCGCCTTCGACGGGCACGTACCGGAAAAACCAGTCTTCCTGATACTGCACCGTGCTGATGTTGACGGTGGCCTGGTTGGCGGTCTTATAGATCTCGATATTATTGAGCTCATCGGCGCTCAATCCTGCCGAGCGGGCTTTGTCCGGGGCCGACCACATCGGGCCGCTGCCGGGATCATCCAGGGCCGCGTGCCGCGGGCCCCAGCGCATCACGCTGGTGAGGTAGACCGCGCCCGCCACAAGCAGGCCGGCCAATAGAACTGAACGGATTCTCATGAAATCCTCCGCAATGCTTCGTAGACTTCCCGCACCTGTTGGAGCGTCTGCTCCGGAGTCCCGCCGGTGTCGATGACATAATCGGCGAGCTTGATCTTTTCCTCCAGCGGGATTTGACGGCGGATCCGCGCCAGCGCTTCCTCGCGCGTCATCCCGCCCCGCTGCACTGCCCGCTCAATCTGCTGCTCCGGGCTGCATGCGGCGACGATCAGCCGGTCAAACCGCTTGTGAGTCCCGGCTTCGATCATCACCGCCGCCTCCACCACGGCAATGGCGCGTGGGTCCTCCGCCGCCAGGTGCTCCATCCATTCATTTTCCCGCCGGATGACCCAGGGATGCACCAGGCGATTCAAGACCGCCAGCCGTTCAGGATCTTCGAAGACGATCCCGGCCAGCCGCCTGCGGTGAATCGAACCATCCGGCGCCAGGATCTCCGGGCCGAACTCCCGAACGATCTCCGCGTAGGCCTCCCCGCCCGGCTCCATCACCTGGCGGCCGATTTCGTCAGCCTGGAGCAAGCGGCAGCCCAGCCCCGCGAGCGCCTGGCCGACGAAGGTATTGCCGCTGGCCAGTCCACCCGTCAATCCGACTTTTAACACAAACCAAGTCTCCGCTCCGCAATCTCGATAGTGTTGACCATCAACATGGCGATGGTCAGCGGGCCCACGCCGCCCGGAACGGGGGTGTAGGCGCCGGCTCGCTCCGCAACTTCGACGGGGTGCACGTCGCCCACGAGCAGGCCACCTTTCTTGTCGAAATCCGCCAGCTTCTCCGGTGCGCGGGCGAAGATGCGCTCCGCCACGCTGCGGTCGCTAATGCGGTTGGTGCCAACGTCGATCACCGTGGCCCCGGGCTTGATGTAGTCCGCGGTGATGAGCGCCGGGCGGCCCATGGCGGCCACCAGAATGTCGGCTTCGCGGCAGACGCCGGGAAGGTCCACGGTCTTCGAGTGGCAAATGGTCACCGTGGCGTGCTCGTGCAGCAGCAGCAAGGCCATCGGCTTGCCGACCAGATCGCTGCGGCCCACCACGACGGCGCGCCGGCCGGCAATGGGAATCTGGCAGCGCTTGAGAATCTGGATGATTCCGGATGGGGTGCACGGCCGGGGGCCGGGCCGGTTGGTCGCCAGATTGCCCGCATTGAGGGGATGGAGACCGTCGACGTCCTTTTCCGGTGAGATCGCCAGCAGCACGCGCTTGGAGTCGATTTGCGAAGGTAGCGGCATTTGAACCAGGATGCCGTCGACGTCATCGGCCGCGTTGAGCTGCTCCACCAACGCCACAAGCTCTCCGGTGGAGATGTCCGCGGGCGGCGTCAGCCGCTGGCTGCGGATGCCGATCTCTTCGCAAGCCTTGATCTTGTTGCGGACGTAAATGTGAGAGGCGGGGTCATCGCCCACCAGGATCACCGTCAGGCCGGGCGGCCGGCGGGCCGCGGCCAGCTTCGCCACGCGCTCTTTACACTCTTCCAGTATCTGATTGCGAATACCGATGCCATCCAGGATCTGAGCCATTTACTCGCAGGATACCAGCACTGCGCCCCTTAGCGGCGGGTGCGGAGGTGATAAACGGCTGCTCCGACGGCCACCGTGATCGTTGCGGCCAGGGAGACCTTCGGTTGCAAAAGAAATCCGTAGACGGTCATCCAAAGACCGACCAGGATAAACAGCACCGGCAGCAAAGGCCAGGCAAAACTCACCACGCGGAGCCTTTGCCACTCCGGCCTGCGGCGGAAGCGGAACAGGGAACTCACCGCCATCACCGCGAAGAAATTCAAGGAGAAGCCGATGTAGATCACCAATTGCGGGAACGGCGTCAGTGTCATCAGCATCGCGCAGAGGCCTTGCAGGACGATCGCCGCCACCGGGGTGTGCCAGCGCGGATCCACTTTCGCCGCCACCGGCAAGAAGGCTCCGTTTTTGGCCATGGCGTAGTAGACGCGCGGACCGATGGTCACCATGGCGTTCACCGTGGACATCAGGGAAACCGCCATCAGGGCGCTGAAGATCCCGGCCACGTTCGTGCCGAATAGTTTGGAGGCCGCCAGTGCGCCCACCGCCACCACGCCCTTCATCTCCGACAACGGCACGGCGTAGATAAAGAGAACATTGAGCGCCAGGTAGAGCGCGGCAACCAGCCCCGCGCCCAAGGCCAAGGCCACCGGCAAGGTCCGCTCAGGGCGTTTCAACTCCTCGGCAATGTAGGTGGCTGCGTTCCAGCCGCTGTAGGCCACATAGATCCAGAACAAGCTGATGATGAACTGGGCCGGAAGCGAGGCGCCGGAAGTCCGCTCGGTGGTCATCGAAAAGTGGTCCCAACTCCCTGTGCCGGCGCTGAAACCCAACCACAGGAAAGCCACCAGCACCAAGACCTTCATCGAGGTGAGCACGTTCTGGATTCGCGCGATGCGCCGCACCCCGAAGAAGTTGAGCACGGTAAAAAGGCCGATCAGGGCCGAGGCCAGAAGCTGTGCGCCGCCGACCTTGAAAGACCACGCGCCCGAACCCACCGTGATCTGCGCGTTTTCCTGCTTAAAGGCTGGGAAGAAGTAGCCTACGTAATCCGAAAATGCCAGGGCCGCAGCAGCGATGGGCGCCGAGAAGCCGGCGAAGAAGGAAACCCAGCCGGTCATAAATCCCCAGGTAGGGCCGTAAGCGCGGGTGAGGTAGACATACTCGCCTCCGCTGCTGGGGAAATTGATTCCCAGCTCGGAGTAACAAAAGGCGCCCACCAGGGCGAACAACGCGCCCACCACCCAGATGATCAGCACCAGCGAAGGGGCGCCCAGGTCGCCCGCCAGAAAGCCGCTGGTGGCGAAGATGCCCGTACCCACCATGTTGGAGACCACCAACGCCGTGGCGCTCACGACTCCCAACTGGCGCAGCAGAGTGACGGAGCTTTCCGATGCAGTCTGACCGAGGACAGGATTCTTGGGGTTCACCTGGACATTGTACGTCAACCGGCATAACATCGAAGCATGAGCGCGGCGATCCTTACGTTGCCGTTCGGTCTCCTGCTGTGGGCGGCCGACCCGTACGAGCGGCCGCGCGAGCGCATGGTGGCCGAGCAGATCGAAGCCCGCGGCATCCGTCACCCGGGGGTGCTGAGGGCGATGCGGAGCGTGCCCCGCCACCTGTTCGTGCCGGAATCGCTGCGCTCGATGGCCTACCAGGACACGCCGCTGCCGATCGGGCATGGCCAGACGATTTCGCAGCCCTACATCGTGGCTTTTATGACCGAACTTCTGGATCCGCGCCCGGAGCACAACGTTCTCGAGATCGGAACCGGAAGCGGCTATCAGGCGGCGGTGCTTTCGCCCCTCGTAAAGCAGGTGTTCACCATCGAAATCGTTCCCGAGCTGGCGCAGCAAAGCGCGGAGCTGCTTAAGCGGCTCGGCTACGCCAACGTCACCGTGCGCCTGGGTGACGGGTACCTGGGGTGGCCGGAACAAGCGCCCTTCGACCGCATCATGCTGACGGCGGCGCCGGCCGACGTGCCCAAAGCGCTGATCGATCAGTTGAAGCCGGGCGGCAAGCTCGTGGCGCCGGTCGGCAGCAGCGCATGGGATCAAGAGCTGGTGCTCTTGGAGAAAAGCGCCGATGGGAAGATCCGGCGGCGCTCGGTGCTGCCGGTTCGGTTTGTGCCCATGGTGCCGGGAAAATCAACCAAGAAACGCTGAGCTCGGCGTGCGGAGTCGCGGGGACGGCGGAATGGATTGCCGGTACCAACCTGCGAGCCCTGTCACCGCCCCACAATCTTCCAGGAGAAACAAGAGCCGTCCTTGCGGTCCGGAGAGGGCCCCGGGTGGTTTGCGCCGACAGGCCCGGGACTCTTCGGCGCAACGATGTAGCGATGCGTCGCCAAAGAGAGCAACAGCGTATCACCGCGGTGCAGATCGACCCACTGGAAAGTCTCCGCATCGCCGGGCTTGACGGATTTCAGGGTAACCTCGCCGGGCTTGCCCTCACCCCCAACCGACACGAATCTGCCGTCCCCTGTCTGAAGCGAGATGCGCCCGCGGCCCCGGTCCACCACGCGGAAGGGCGTAGCCTCCGCAGCGCTGGCCACCGAGTGAAGGCCGCCGTTCACTACGGCCAGGGCGTTGCCCGTTCCGAGGTCGGCGAGCGTGATGAACTGCGAGAGAGGAATGGGCCGGGTCAAGCCGCGCGGCCGGGGCTCATCGACGGTGAAAAAGTTGAAGTCCGCAGCCCCGCCCGGGACTCCGCTGGTGTTGTAGTTGAACAACGAGTAGCGAACGCCTTGAAACGTCCGAAGCTGGAATACCATGATAAATTCCGGCCCGAGGGGCTTGAAATCCTTTCCATTGGAGCTGTAGCTGAAGCGGGCGATCTCGGTGTCAAAGTTGCAATGAACTCTGAGCCACAGGCGGGGACTCGGCGCCGTCTCCCGGACCGTTTGGCCGGTAATATGGTCGTACTGTGCGAGGCGATAGCCGCCGGCCTCACGGACCAAGCCGATCCAGGCGTACGGCCAGTTCAGCAGCGCCAGCCCCGCGATGTCGCCCTCCTTCAGACCGCTGCCGTCCAATTCGGTCGTCACCGTCGATTCCGGACCAATGGCGCGCTGGGTCAGCGTATTGCGGGCCCACCAAAAATCCGTGGCGGGCAGGGAGTACAGGCGCAGGTAGCCCCGCCGCTCCGACAACGACCACTTAGAATCGTCCGGAACGTGATTCCATTGCCAGACGGGCTGGAGCCGCGGCCCGGAAAAATCGTCGCTGCGGTCATAAGGAGAGGTCACCGGACCGGAGTAGCCGGTGTTCGGCTTCACCCATGTGGCCGGCGTGCGGCCGAGGTTCCCGGGGAGGCCGAAATAGGGCCAGCCATCCACCCAGGTCACCGGCGACAAAGAGGTAAGACGGCCGACGGAGTTGTGGTCCTGCATCGAGTAGCCCCACCATTCGCCGGTGGGCGTGTCGATGATTCCGCCCTGATGCAAGGTGAGGCTCAGGCGCTCGCCGGGATCGGGCGGGATGAGTTCGAACGGCGGTTGCTGGCGGCGGCTGTCCTTTAATCTATATCCCTGGCCGATGCCCAGGCTTTCCCCTTCGCTGATGGTGCGCACTTCCCAGGGGCCGGCGAGCGAATCGGCGCGGGCGCACTTCATAGGCACATGCGCGCCCGGGATTGCGCTCACGATGTAGTACTTGCCGTTGATCTTGTAGAAATGCGAGCCTTCGCCGAGACCCAGGCTGCGGTCAATCAGCAGGCGGTCGGTGCCGGGGACGACTCCGGTGAGCTCCGAATTCAGCTCGACGATGCGGATGTTGTTTGCTCCATATACGGCGTAGATTTTGCCGTCGTCGTCGAACAGGACCGAGATGTCGTGCAGGCTCTTCTCAATGCGGTTGTGCTTCCACGGCCCGCGCGGGTTGGCGGCGCGGAACACCTGGAGGCCGAAGCGGTTCACGTTGGCGAAGATGTAATACGTCCCGTTGTGGTAACGGAAACACGGGGCCCAAATCCCCTGCCCGTAGATATGCCGGCCGTTTTCCAGCCGGAAATCCGGACCCAGGTCTAACCGCTCGAAAGCATAGCCGATGATGCGCCAGTTGACCAAGTCCCGTGAGTGCAGAATGGGCAGGCCCGGCATGGCGTGCATGGTCGTTCCGGTCAAGTAATAGTCGGAACCCACGCGGATCATATCCGGGTCGGAGAATTCGTCATAGAACAGCGGGTTGGAATAGGTCCCGTTGCCATTGTCGGCGGCCCAGGAGCGCCTCGAGCTCTGCGCGCCGGCGCCATCGGGGCCGCTCGAGAGCAGCACAAGAACCAGCAGCGGAACTGCGGCGGTCGCCGCGCGGAAGCTGGCACGCATACGGCTTATTCTAGATCGGAAGGCGTGCGAAACGCGACAAACAGCGGCGGTCTGGCTCGCCTCTGGAATAGACTAAGGGAAGGCAAGGTGAGGTTGGTCTTGCGGTTCATTCTCCGATTGGCGCCGGCTCTTCTTCTATGCGCGGCGATGCAGGCGGCCGCGCCCGAGAGTTGCGTGCCCGCGCGCTGGAACGGCGGGCCGCTGGAGGCGGCCAGACGAAGCAGTCTTGACCCCTTGTTCGCGGCTGTTTTGAAGGAGTGGTACGGCACGCGCAGCCTCGATCTGCTTTCCGGTACTCCCATCAACTGCCTGCTGGTTCCTTGGAGCACGCAAGCGGAGCCGAAGCTGGAAGCCGAGCACCGCCGTATCCTCACTTCGTTCATTCGCGAAGCACACGGACGCGGCATCGCGGTGGTCGGCGTGCTGTATCCGGGCGCCGATCCAAGGGGGGCGGCCGAGTCGGCGGCGAAGGCGAACCTGGACGGACTGGCGCTCGAAGGCGGAGCCGCCTCCGATGGACGATTACTGGCGGAGTTGCGGAAACACTGGGGCATGAGGCCAGTGATTCCGTTGGGTGGCCGGGATGCGCTGCGGGCGGAAGCGGGCTGGACGATATGGGCCACGGAGGGGGGCGTGCCCCCTCGGGTTCGAATTACCTCGGGCGATGGGGCGGTGATGGCCACCACCACGAGCGAGCCCTGGATCGAATCCAACACCTGGCTGGTCCAGGCGCTGCTTGCAGCGGGCGGCTCGCGTCCGGTGTGGCTAGGGTACACGCTGGCCGAGCCGGCCATTCACGATTCTGTGCGCGCCATTGCCGACGCCTCGATCGCCGGCGGACGCTGGATCGTCTCGCTCGATGACCGCTTGCAAGTGGGTCTCTGGCGGCGCGAAACGCAGGCGTTGGCCGCATGGCAAGCGATCTCCGCCGCGCTGCGGCACTTCGAGCAGATACAGCATGCGCGTCCGCTGCGTCCTGTGTCCGTGCTGGGCATCGTGCGGGATCCTGCCTTCCCCTATCCCGAGGTCGCGGGGGAATACCTGAACCTGATCCACCGCCGCCGCATTCCGTTTACGGTCATCGAACGTCGCAGCTTGACGCAGGGGGCGCTCGTAGGCCTGAAGGCGGTTCTGGCTGTGGAGTTAGCCCCGCCCTCGGATTCGGAGCGGGCGCTGCTGGAGGGCTTCGCCAAGGCCGGCGGGACGCTGGTGGCGGGACCGTCGTGGGCGCCGCTCAAGGAGGGCGAGGACGAGTTCGTGACGGCCTCGCTGGGGTCCGGAGAGTTGATCCTTTGCCGCCAGGAGATCTGCGACCCTGACTCAATGGCGCGCGAGATGGTGGACTGGATCGGCGCGGGGAACCTGCCCGTGCGCGTCTTCAACGCCCCGTCCGGTCTGACCCGGGCGTGGCGGGCGGAATCTGGAAGGTCCGTGCTGGTTCATCTGGTGAACTATGCGTCGTCCCCTTCGGAAAGGGTCACGGTGCGCGTCCAGGGGCGATTCCCCCAAGTGCGCCTGATGCGCCCCGGCGCGGAGGCGGTAAACTTGAAACCGGACTTCAGCGGCAGCAATACAGAGGTGCGCGTCGAAAGGCTGGAAGTAGTTGCTTCTTTGCTGTTTGAGGAATGAAGGAGGGAACGATGAGAGCAGCAGACAAGGGGCTCAACCGCCGGGAGTGGCTGGCGGTCGCGGCGGCGTTGGGCGGCGCAGCACGCGGGTTGGCGGCCGACGCGCCCGCTTCGCCGGTGTCCATCGGCAAGTATGCGGGCTACGACGACCACCTGGTGGAGGGCCTGGCCCGGCAGTTCGACCAGCTCGGCGGCATTGGGAAACTGGTGAGCGGCAAGACCGTGGCCGTTAAGCTCAACCTCACCGGAGGCGGCCGTTTGGGCGACTACACCGCCGGTCAGACGCACTGGGTGCATCCGGATGTGGTTGGTGCTTGCTGTCACCTGTTCGGGCGGGCGGGCGCGCGGCGCATCCGCCTGCTGGAGGGCGCGGGCCGGGGTGAGCCTCTCGAAGACAAGATGCTGAACGGCGGCTGGGATGTCGCGGCCCTGCGCAATTCGGCCCCTGTGGTGGAATTCGAGAACACCAACTACTTGGGCAGCGGCCAACGCTACGC
>JAIMAR010000057.1 GCA_023511855.1 Bryobacteraceae bacterium | reverse complement strand
GGATTTGGCCATGGTGGCGGCCATGCTGGAGGAGCGGCTGCGCGACATTTGAGAAGAACGTAGGACCGAAATGGCGAAGTACATATTCGTGACCGGCGGGGTGGTGAGTTCGTTGGGGAAGGGCATCGCGGCGGCGTCGATCGGATGCCTGCTGGAGAGCCGGGGGCTGCGGGTGACGCTGCAAAAGTTCGACCCGTATTTGAACGTCGATCCCGGCACGATGAGCCCGTTCCAGCACGGCGAAGTGTTCGTGACCGATGACGGCGCGGAGACGGACCTGGACCTGGGACACTACGAGCGCTTCACGCATGCTCGGCTGACGCAGAGCAACAACGTGACCAGCGGCCGCATCTACGAGCGCATCATCACCAAGGAGCGGCGGGGGGATTACCTGGGCAAGACGGTGCAGGTGATTCCGCACGTGACCAACGAGATTAAGGCGGCGATCCGGAAAGTGTCTCCGGATGTGGACGTGGTGATCGTGGAGATCGGGAGGACGGTGGGGGACATCGAGTCGCTGCCGTTTCTGGAGGCGATCCGCCAGATGCGGCACGAGCACGGGCGGGAGGAGACGCTTTTCGTGCATGTGACCCTGGTGCCGTTCATCGCCGCCGCGCACGAGCTGAAGACCAAGCCCACGCAGCACAGCGTCAAGGAGCTGCGGGAGATCGGCATCCAGCCGGACATGCTGCTATGCCGCTCCGAGCAGGACCTGCCGCAGGAGGTGCGGGAAAAGATTGCGCTGTTTTGCGACGTCTCGGTGCAGGCGGTGATTACGGCGCGGGATGTGGCTTCGGTGTACGAAGTACCCCTGGTGTTCGCCGAGCAGGGCGTCGACGAGATCATCCTGCGGCTGCTGGGGATGGAGGCGGGGCCAAGGAATTTGGAGCGCTGGGCCCAGATGGTGCAGCGGATGAAGAACCCGCACGGGCAGGTGGACATCGCCCTGGTGGGCAAGTATGTGCGGTATGAGGACTCCTACAAGAGCCTAAAGGAGGCGCTACTGCACGGCGGGCTGGCGCATGATCTGAAGGTGAACATCCACTGGATCGAATCAGACGGGCTGACGTCGCCCGGCGCGGCCGCGGTTCTGGCCGACTACGACGGCGTGCTGGTGCCGGGCGGCTTCGGCCAGCGGGGTGTGGAGGGCATGATCGAGGCGATCCGCTTCGCCCGCGAAAGCCGGACCCCGTATTTCGGCATTTGCCTCGGGATGCAGACCATGGTCATCGAATACGCGAGGAACGTCTGCGGGCTGGAGCGGGCGCACTCGACCGAGTTCGATCCGGGCACGCCGCACCGCGTCATCTACAAGCTGCGGGAGCTCACGGGCGTGGACGAAATGGGTGGGACGATGCGCCTGGGGGCGTACGATTGCCTTTTGGAACCGGGAAGCCGGGCGCACGAGGCGTACGGGACGACGAAGATCAGTGAGCGGCACCGCCACCGCTACGAGTTCAACCGGGACTATGAGCCGGTGCTCACCCGCCACGGGCTGCGGCTGACGGGCCGGACGCCGGATGGGGTGTATGTGGAGATCTGCGAGCTGCCGGATCACCCGTGGTATCTGGGCTGCCAGTTTCATCCGGAGTTCAAGAGCCGGCCGCTTGAGCCGCACCCTCTGTTCAAAGCCTTCATTGGCGCGGCGGCGGAGCATCGCAAGCGGCGGCTTGCCGCGAAAGTGCCAGAGGCAAGGCAGGTGACCCATGCCGGTTGAGTTGATCACCCCGCGGGGAGAGCGGATCCAGTTCGGGGGCGGGGCGCCGCTGGCCTTGATCGCCGGGCCGTGCGTCATCGAGAGCGAAGAGCACCTGCATTTTTTGGCCGCGGAGATCCAGCGCCGCGCCGGCCCGTTCGTGTTCAAGGCGTCCTTTGACAAGGCCAACCGCAGCAGCGTGAAATCCTACCGCGGACCCGGGCTGAAGGAAGGGCTGCGGATGCTGGCGGGCCTGCGGCGAGAAGGCTATGCCGTGCTGACCGACATTCACGAGCCTTCTCAGGCGGGCCCGGCCGCCGAGGCGGTTGACATTCTCCAAATCCCGGCGTTTCTGTGCCGGCAAACCGACCTCATCGTGGAGGCGGCGCGGACGGGCCGCATCGTCAACATCAAGAAGGGGCAGTTCGTAGCGCCGCACGATATGCGGCTGGCGGTGGAGAAGGCTGCCTCAGCGGGCAACACTAAGATCCTGCTTACGGAGCGGGGCGCCTGCTTCGGCTACAACAACCTGGTGGTCGACATGCGGGGGCTGGCGATTCTCAAAGAGACGGGCTGCCCGGTGGTCTTCGACGCCACCCACAGCGTGCAGCTTCCCGGAGCAGCCGGGCAAGCCTCGGGCGGACAGCCGCAGTTCATCGAGGTGCTGGCGCGCGCGGCGGTGGCGGTGGGAATTGACGCTCTGTTCGTGGAGGTGCACGAAGCGCCGGAGCGGGCCCTCTCGGATGGCGCCAACGCGTTGCGCCTGGAAGGGCTGGAGGCGCTGTGGCGGCGGGTGCGCAGCATCGACCGCCTGGTGAAGAGCGAAGAGTTCCTCCACGCCTGAAGCCGGTCAAACGTCATAATGTTATTGGGAAGGTGCAGTCTATGAACAGGAAGGCCCGGAGCTATAGGAGAGGCTTCACGCTGATCGAGCTGCTGATCGTGATCGCGATCATCGTGGTGCTGATCAGCGCCGCCGCGCCCAAGTTCAGTCAGTATCTGATGAACGCCCGGGAGACGGCAGCCCTGGGGGCCATCCGGACGATTCATACGGCGCAAACCCAGTATTCCTCGCAGTACGGGCGCTACGCCAAGTCCCTGGCGGAGCTGGGACCACCGCCCGCAGGCGGGCAGGTGGGGCCCTCCAGCGCCGACCTGATCCAGGCGGATCTGGCCTCCGGAGAGAAGGGAGGCTACCGTTTTACGGTAGAGGAAACACCGGGCGGCTACCGGATACTGGCGGTGCCGGTGGCCTATAACAATACCGGACGGCGGAGTTTCTACTCGGACCAGACCATGGTGTTGCGGCAGAGCTGGACTCAGGAGCCGGCCACGGCCAATAGCCCGGAAATTCAGTAGCGCGCCGGTGATCCACCGGCGCCGCAGCGGCCGGCAAGCGGGGCGGGGTGGTTCCCGGATAGGTCAGCGCTCCACCCGCGTGGTCATCTTTTCCAACTCGCCGTAATCGATCTCGTAGCCTAAGCCCGGCTTGGTTGGCGCCTGGACGTAGCCGTCCTTGTCGATGCGGATCTTGTCCTTGATGTAAGGACGGTCGGAGGAGCCCTGCGGGAGGGTCATCTCGAACCAGACGTTGTTGGGCATGGCCAGCTCGCAGTGGAAATGCACCGCGTGGTCCAGGGCGTCGCCCCAGTTGTGCGGGGCGCACTCCATGCCAAAGCACTCGGCCAGCGCCGCCACCTTCATGCCGCCGGTGATGCCGCCGATGTTGTCCACGATGAAGCGCAGCACGTCGACTGCGCCGCGGCGGATGTACTCGCCATAGTCGTAGATCGAGAAGATGAACTCGCCGGCATGGATGGGGATGTCCAGGGAGCGGCAAAGCTCGGCCAGCCCCTCGACATCCGAGGTGGGGATGGGATCTTCGTAGGCGACGTAGCCCAACTCCTGGATGACACGTCCGACCAGGATCGCTTCGTGGCGAGTATAGACGCCCACGGGGTCGTGCAAAAGAATGAAATCGTCGCCGGCAGCCTTCCGGACGGCCTTACAGACCTCGATGTCCAACTTGTAGTCGCTGCCGCCGTGGGGCGGCACCTCCGGCGGATGGATCTTGTATGCTTTGAAGCCTTCGGCTTTGGCTTTGAGAACATCCTGGACGAAGTCGTCGACGGTCTTCAGGTGCTGGGAGCTGGCGTAGGCCAAAACCTTGTGGCGGTAGGCGCCGAGGATCTTGTAGACGGGCAGGCCGACGGCCTTGCCCGCGATGTCCCACAGACAGTTGTCGATGGCAGAGGCGTAAGAGCTCTGGCCGCGGCGTCGGCGTGGTTCGACCCACTGGCTGGTGAACTGCGGGCGGTCCAGGGCGTTGCGTCCGACCAGGACCCGGCGGGCGAACTGGACCCAGCCTTCGTTGTTCCAGTCCGGATGCCAGTAGCGCGTGCCGAGGGTGTAGTTACCCTCGATGCCGCTGTTGGTGACGACAGATGCGATGCGGCCCCGCGGCGTAATGTAGGCCTTCACTTCCTTAATGGTCAAGTCGGGAAGATCGCCGGGCTTGATCCCAGCGGCGGCGGCCACGGTTTGGGCTCTGCCGGCGGTGGTGAAGATGCTGGCGCCCGCGGCAGCGCCTAAGAAGCGGCGTCTGGGGACTTTGGTTTCGGCCATGGTTGCCTCCTGAATAACGTCAGTCTGAATAGTAATCCAAAAGCGGGTTGACAGGGAACCCCGGTCGGGCGGAGCATGGCACGGCTGCTATTCGTAGATGGCCGACAAGGCTGCGGCGGAAAGTAAGCGCGGCATGGCGCAGCGTCTTCAGCAGAGCGGTTGCCTGCCGTCGGCCCAACCGAAGGAATGTTGGACCGCCTTGCGCCATCCCGCGTAGAGGCTCTCGCGCCGGGAGTCCGGCATCTCGGGCGTCCACCGACGGCCCGCGCGCCAGTGCGCCTGGAGTTCGGCCGGATCCCGGTAAAGTCCCACGGCCAGGCCCGCAGCGAAGGCCGCGCCGAGCGCGGTGGTTTCGTGAACCGCCGGGCAAACCACGGGCCGCCCAAGGATGTCCGCCTGAAACTGCATGAGCAGCCCGTTGGCCACCATGCCGCCATCGGCGCGCAGCAGATCCAGGCGGACGCCGGAGTCCTGCTCCATCGCGTCGAGCACATCGCGGGTCTGGTAGGCGGTGGCTTCCAGCACGGCGCGGGCCAGGTGCCCGCGGTTGGCGTAACGGGTGAGTCCTGCGATGAGGCCGCGCGCGTCCTGGCGCCAGTACGGCGCGAACAGGCCGCAGAAGGCGGGGACGAAATAGACTCCGCCGTTGTCCTCCACCGTGCGGGCCAAGGTCTCGATCTCCGCGCTGCTAGTGATGAGGCCCAGATTGTCCCGGAGCCATTGAACCAGCGCCCCGGTAACCGCGATGCTCCCTTCCAGCGCGTAGCAGGCGGGAGCGTTGCCGAACCGGTAGGCCACGGTGGTCAGCAGGCCGTGGCGCGAGCCCACCGGGCGCGCACCGGCATTCATCAGCAGAAAGCAGCCGGTCCCATATGTGTTCTTGGCCTGGCCCGGCACGAAACAGCACTGGCCCACGAGAGCGGCTTGCTGATCCCCGAGAAGGGCCGCCACGGGCACGCCGGCCAGAGCGGTCCGGCGCGCGGCCTCGTAGATCTCGCTGCTGGAGCGGATTTGAGGGAGGACCGAAGGCGGAACCTCGAACAGGTCGAGCAGGTCCGGGTCCCAGCTCAAAGAGTCGATGTTCATGAGCTGGGTGCGGCTGGCGTTGGTGACGTCGGTGGCGTGCACTCCGCCGCTAGGGCCGCCGGTGAGGTTCCAGAGCAGGAAGGTATCGATCGTACCGAACAGCAGATCACCGCGCCGGGCCAGATCCCGCGCCCCCGGCACATGATTCAGAAGCCAGCGTAGCTTTAGAGCGCTGAAGTATGTCGACAGCGGAAGCCCGGTCTTGTTGCGGAAGAGATCCTGTCCGTGGCGTCCGGAAAAATCCGAGACATCGCCGGCAACCCGCGTGTCCTGCCAGACGATGGCGGGTGCCAGCGGCTCACCCGTGCTCCGCCGCCACACCACGGTGGTCTCCCGCTGATTGGCGATGCCCAGGGCCGCGATGCGGCGCGAGGCGGGTCCCAGCCGCTCGACGGCTTCGGCGATCACCTCCTGGGTGCGCTGCCAGATCTCGCCGGGGTCGTGCTCCACCCAGCCCGGTTGGGGATAGATTTGGCGATGCTCGCGCTGGGCGCTGGCGGCGAGGTTCCCGTCGAGATCAAAGACGATGCAACGCGTGCTGGTGGTGCCCTGATCCAGGGCGGCGAGGTATTCCGACATAGCTTTCTAGTAAAACAAAAGCCGGAACCCGCCCACACGGGCGGTCAGAGACTCGGTGGTAGCGCCTGAACTGCTCCTCTGGCGCAGCCGCCCGCCCTTTCCTAACTGCGGGGGCGTTACTTGCCGTACGTCACGCGCCAGAGCGAGTTGGACCCGTCGTCGCTGAAGATGAGCGAACCATCGCGGGCGACGGCCACGGCGACCGGACGGCCCCAAACGTTGGCGTCGGAGGCGACGAAGCCGGTGACGAAATCCATGTACTCCCCGGTGGCGCGGGCGCCCTTCATTGGCGCAAAGATGATCTTGTAGCCAACGCGCCGGGCGCGGTTCCAGGAGCCGTGCTGGGCGGCGAAGATGCCTCCGCGGTACTGGGCGGGGAACATGCGGCCGTCATAGAAGACCATGCCGAGCGAGGCGAGGTGGGCTTGCAGGAGAATGTCGGGGACGATCACTTTGTCGCGCAGATCGGGGCGCTTGCCCGGGTGGCGGGGGTCCTGAATCGGGCCGAGGTAGAACCAGGGCCAGCCATAGAAGCCGCCCTCGCGGACGTGGGTGATGTAGTCGGGCACCAGATCGTCGCCCAGCCCGTCGCGCTCGTTGACGGAGACCCAAAGCTCGCCGCTCTGAGGGTGTACGGCGATGCCTACGGCGTTGCGGATCCCGTAAGCGTAGGTCCGCTTGCCGCTGCCGTCCGGAGCGAAGGCCAGCACGACGGCCCGGTCGGTCTCGGCCGGCGTGGTGTCGGGATCATCCACGTTGGAGCGGGAGCCGACCGAGACGAACATCGTCTTGCCGTCGAGCGAGAAGGCGATGTCGCGCGTCCAGTGTCCGCCGCCGCCCGGAATGGAAGGCACTACGGTCTCGGCCGGTCCGCGGGCCTTGAGATCGCCATTACGGTAAGGGAACCGCACCACCGAGTTTGTGTTGGCGACATAGACCCACTGCGGGTTGGGGCCGAGCGGATAGAAGGCGATCCCGAAAGGCCGGTTGAGGCCCGTGGCGAAGACCTCGACCGACTGGGGCTTGCCCTCGGCAGTAATGCCGCGAAAGACGCGGATGCGGCCGGGAGCGCTTTCGGCCAGGAACAGGTCGCCGTTCGGTGCGGTCCGGATCATGCGCGGATTCTGAAGGCCTTCAGCGTACAGGCTGACCTTGAAGCCCGGCAGCGACTCCGGCCAGGCGCCCTCCGGGCGCGGAACCAGCCGGGGGCCCGCAGTGGCCGATGGGGTGTGAAAGGGCTGGGGAAGCTCCGCCACCGTGATGTGCCGTACTACGCCGGGCTTTTCGCCGGTGTAGTCGGTGAATGCTTCTTTGCCCTTCAGTACCTTGGAGGCAGCCAAAGCCGGCGCCGGCCCCTGGTGGGCGCGCCAAATCAAAAGACAGGCAGCAGCAGTGAACACAAACGCGATGGTCTTGCGATTCATGGATCCCAGTTCCTTTGAGCTTTCTTATATAGATGCAACGGGAGGGTTGCAGGAAACAGGGCGATGGGGACACCGGGCCGGAATGAGGCCGGCGCTTATGAGAACGCCCGTGGCCGTTTGTGTCAAGATGGAAAAGACCAGCCGGAGCTGGCTCCAGTTGCGGCTGTTTTCGAGGGAATTATGGACAAGCAGAAGAGCATTGATCTGTTGAACCGGGCTGTTGCGGATGAGCTGCAAGCGGTGCACCAGTATATGTACTTTCACTTCCACTTGAGCGACCAGGGCTTCGGACCGCTGGCCTCGTTGTTCAAGCGAATCGCGATTCAGGAGATGGGCCACGTCGAGAAACTGGCTGAGCGGGTGTTGTTCCTGAGAGGCGAGGTCGATATGGCCACCGCCGGGCCGGTGGAGCGCATCACCGACCCGGAGAAGATGCTGGAGAAGGCGATGCAGATGGAAGACATGAGCGCCCGCGAATACAACCAGGCGGCGCTGGCTTGCTCCGAAAATGCCGACTCCGCCTCGAAGGCCATTTTCGAGGCGCTGGTGGTGGACGAGGAAGGCCACTACGATCAGTTCGACAAGCAGCGGGAGAATATCCGGCGCTTTGGTCCCAGCTACCTGGCCTTGCAGTCGTTCACTGAGGAGGCTTCGGGAGCGGGCGAGCCAGACTAGTTCAACACTTGCGATCAGGGGCGTCTCGGGGCGGCCGGGGAAGGCCGCACCGCAGCCCGACCGGGGAGAGGATTTCGAAGCATGGCCAAGATCCGGCCCGCCGGAAAGAAGAAAAAGACCAGCAGCCGCCCGCCGGGAACCATTCCGTGCCTGATTCTGCTCGTGATGGGTTTCCTGCTGCTGGCCCTGCTGTTCTACGCAGTGGTGAAAACGGGGGCGCCGTCCTGAGCGGCGGCGGAATTCATGAGGCCAGACCAGAGAAAGAACGATGAGCTGCGCCCTGTGCGCCTCATCACGGACTATCAGAAGACTGCCGACGGCTCGGCGCTGATCGAAATCGGCAACACCCGTGTGCTCTGCGCCGCCACCATCGATCAGAGCACGCCGCCCTTCCTGCGCGGCACGGGTCAGGGTTGGGTGACCGCCGAGTACTCGATGCTGCCGCGGGCGACCGTGACCCGCACGCCCCGGGAGGTGACCCGCGGCCAGCTTTCCGGCCGCACCCAGGAGATTCAGCGCCTGATCGGCCGTTCCCTCCGGGCGGTGGTGGACCTGGCGGCGCTTGGCGAAATGACGGTGATTCTGGACTGCGACGTGTTGCAGGCCGATGGCGGCACGCGCACGGCCTCTATCACCGGCGCCTTTGTCGCCATGGGACTCGCCCTGAAGCGCATGGCGGACTGCGGCGCGTTGAAGCAGCTTCCGGTGAAGGACTACGTGGCCGCGGTGAGCGCCGGGATGGTGGGGGGCGAAGTGCGGCTCGACCTGTGCTACGAGGAGGACTCGCAGGCCGAGGTGGACATGAACGTCGTTATGACCGGCTCGGGCCGCTTCGTGGAGGTGCAGGCCACCGCCGAGAAGACGCCCTTCGACGACAGCCAGCTCGGGCAACTGCTGGAGCTGTCGCGCGCGGGAATCCGGCGGCTGATCGAGATCCAGAAGGAGATCTTGCCGCTGCCGTGAAGCTGTACTGCGCCACCACCAATGCCGGCAAGCTGCGGGAGTTCCGGCTGGCGCTGGAGCGCTTCGGGGAAGGGCGGATTGAGCTGGAGAGCCTGCCCGGCCTCGAGCAGATTCCACCGTGCGAGGAGACCGGCGACACTTTCGAAGAGAACGCCATCCTGAAGGCCGTCTATTACAGCCGCTGGGCGCCGAGGCTGCTCTTTGCAGACGACTCCGGGCTGGAGGTCAAGGCCCTGAACGGCGCGCCTGGCGTGCGTTCGGCGCGGTTTGCCGGCGAAGGCGCCAGCGACGAAGAGAACAACCGCCTCCTGCTGGCGAAGCTTCGTGGGCTGGAGGACCGCGCCGCGCAGTTCGTCTGCGTCATCGCCTTGGCCCAAGCCGGGCGGCTCATCCAAACCTTTCGCGGCGTGGTGGTGGGCCGGATCGCGGAAGCGCCCAAGGGCTCGAACGGTTTCGGCTACGACCCGCTTTTCTTCTATGAGCCGTTCGGCTGCACCTTCGGCGAAGTCAGCCCCGAAAGAAAGCTGGAAGTCAGCCACCGCGGTCGCGCTCTGGAGCTACTGGCGAAGTTTCTTACCGCCGCCGCGCCCCGGCTTTCTTGAGCGATCGCTGGTAGAGCAGGTAGCCCGCGATCGTCTTGGCGTCGATGAGCCGGCCCGTGTCGATCATGCGTTCGATCTCGGCGGGGGTGAACCAGCGGATTTGAATGCGCTCGTCGGGCATGGGATTGGCCTGCCCGGCGGTCAGCTCTGTGGCGAGGTAGATCGTCATCCGCTCGGAGACGTATCCGGGGCTGACGTAGAACGAGGCCAACTTGCGCCAGTGGCGGGCGCGGTAGCCGGTCTCTTCTTCCAGTTCGCGGCGCGCAGCCTGAAGCGGCTTTTCGCCCGGGTCGAGCCGTCCCGCGGGCAGCTCCCACAAGCTGGCGCGCGCAGGAAGGCGGTACTGCCGGACGAGCAGAATGCGGCCCCGGCCATCCACCGGCATCATCACCGCTGAGCCGCCGTGCACGACCACCGCGCGGTGAATTTGAAACCCGCTGGGATCGACGGCGATATCCTCCGTCACCCGGAACAGCGGACAGCGATAGCGTTCGAGCGATTGAACCACCCGCATTATTGCGCCTTCTCCACGGTGACCTTGCCGAACTTCTCGAGCGTAGCCTGGATCTTGGAAGAATCCCCGACAACCACCAGGCTGGCCGCTTCCGGCGAAAAATACTTGGCCGCCACGGCCTGAATTTCGGCCGGCGTCACCGCGCGCACCCGGGCGGTGAAAGTCTCCAGGTAACTATCCGGCAGCCCCATCAGCTTGACCGTGGCAAGCTGGTTGGCCAGTCCGTTCTGGGTTTCGAGACCCATCACGAAATTGCCGCTCAGGTAATTTTTGGTGTCATTGAGCTCCTCGGCGGGTACGGGTTCGCGGATCAGCCGCTGGAGCTCCTCTTCGACCGCCTTGATGGCGGGTTCCAGGACCTCGTTCCGGACCTGAGTCACAGCGGCAAACAGGCCGGCGGTTTTGCGCGGCTGGAGGCTGCTGTGGGCATCGTAGGCGAAGCCCTGCTTTTCGCGGATGTTCATGAACATCCGCGAGCTGGCGCCTCCGCCCAGAATGGTGTTGGCCACCAGCAGCGGAAAGTAGTCCGGATGGGACCGGTCGACGGCGATGTGCCCGACGCGGATGTCGGCCTGGACGGAACCGGGCCGGTCGATCAGCACGATCTGGCGCGCGGGCGCGGGGAACTCGGGCGCCGGAGGTTGGGGCAGATCCTTCTTGGACCATCCGTCGAACCGCGTCCGGACGAGCTTGAGCGTCTCTTCCCGCGGCGGCAGAGCGCCCAACAGGATCAGCACCGCGTTGTTGGGGACTAAGCGGCTGTCCCGGAATTGGGTAAGACGGTCGCGGTCCAGCCGCGCGATGGACTCCGGGGTCGGATTCAGACGCCCGTAGGGATGCGGGCCAAAAACGATGGCGTTGATCTTCTCATCCGCCCAGAAGGCGGCCTCGGAACGCTCGGCGATCAGCTCTTGCGTGCGGCGTTTCTTATAAAGCTGCACTTCGTCTGGCGGGAAAGAGGCGTTCAGCGTGACATCGGCCAGCAGCTCCAGCAACCGCGGGAGGTTCTCCGCAAGCACGTTGCCTTGCAAGGTCAAGCCGTCGGGTCCGGCCGCGGCCTGAAGCGCTCCGCCGATCTCGGCCAGCTCCTCGGCAATCTGCTTGGAGGGCCGGTTGGCGGTCCCCTCCGTGAGCAGGGACGCCGTCGCCTGAGCCAGCCCGGGCAGATCCTTGGGGTCGTACTTGGAGCCGCCTTCGAAGACCAGCCGCAAGGTCACCAGCGGGAAGCGCCGGTCCTCGACGAGGACCACGCGCAGGCCATTGGGCAGCGTGGTTTCAAAAGTGGAGGGTAGCTTGAACGCCGGCAGGTCTTTGGTCTGGGGCGGCTTGGTGCGGTCGATTCTTTGACAGGAGACGGTCATGGCAAACACCACAAGAATCAGGGAGAGGTTGGCCTTGTTCATTTCTTCGGTTTCTCCGTCTTCGGGGCAGGAACAATGTCGAGGATGAACCGCCGTTCAGGGGTAAGGTACTTGCGGGCGACCGCCTGAATCTGCTCCGCCGTCACCGCCAGGAAGGATTCCATCTCCCGGTTGATATAGCCGGGATCCCCATCCAACAGCTCGTACTGGCCCAGGCGGCGGGCGCGGGCCAGCGAGCTTTGAAGCTGAGCGATCATCGAGGCGCGGAAGTAAGTCTTGACGCGGTTCAGCTCCTTAGCGTCCACCCCTTCCTTCTGGATCTTCTCCAACTCCTCCTGGGCGTGCTGAACCACCTGCGAACCCTTGAAGGCAGGGTTGTACAGGAGGAACATGGCGTAGTGGCCGGGGTCCTTGTAGTCGGTGAAAGCCGCAAAAGGCCAGCCCAAGTTTGCCTCGTACTGGATCACGGACTGCTTGCCCTTCACCAGGTTCTGCTGAAAACGGGAGCTGTCGCCGCCGGTGAGCAGCACGTCCAGGATGGTCAGGGCGTAGTAATCCGGAGACCGTCGGGGCGGCCCCGGGAAACCGATGATGACAGCGGGCACCTGGGCCAGCGGATCTTTGTATACCTCCATGCGCGGCTTCACGTCGGGAGGTTCGGACAGGTCGGGATGCTTCGGCTGGGGCTGGGAGGGGATGTCGCCGAAGTAGGCGTCGATCAGCCGGCGCGCTTCCCGTTCCTGGAAGTCGCCTGAGACGACCAGCACGGCGTTGTTCGGCGCGTAGTATGTCTTGAAGAACCGCGCCACGTCGTCCACGGTCGCCGCTTCCAAATCCTCGAAGGAACCGATCAGCGAGTGGGAATTCTGCCAGTTCTGAAAGGCTATCTGAGGCCAGACGTCCACCACCGCCGTGGCGTAAGGCTGGTTGTCGAAGGACAGCCGGCGCTCCTGCTTGACCGCCTCCTTCTGGTTTTGCAGGTTCTCCTCGGTGATGTTCAGCGCCCGCATCCGGTCGGACTCCAGCCAGAGGCCCAAGGCTAGCTTGTTGGACGGCAGGATATCGAAATAGTCCGTGAAGTCCGGGTGGGTGGAGCCGTTCAGATTTCCCCCGTTGGACTCGACCAGTTTGAAATGCTGACCCTTGGGCGCGTTGGCCGAGCCTTGGAACATCATGTGCTCGAACAAGTGAGCGAAACCGGTCCGGCCCTTCTGTTCCGAGCGTGCCCCGACGCCGTAAATGACGTAGACCGTAACCACCGGCACGGAGTTATCCTGGGCCAGAATGACCCGCATGCCGTTCTTCAGGGTGTATTTCTTAAAGGGAATCTGGAAATCGGTAGCTGCGAGCATGGTACCGCCTGCACAGAGGACTGCCAGCGCGCGTCCAAACCATTTCATGGGACACCTGTAAAGAAGGAGGCCGGATGAGGCGGGGCCTCCGAATCCAGCCCTTATCATAGCACCTGTGCGCGCGGCTCTCTGAAACTCACGGGGCGACTTTTTACATCCCCGGTTCCGGAGAATCGGAGCAAAATATAGGTAGATGAGGGTCACACGGCGCAGTTTCGCCAAAACCGCAGCCGCCGGGCTTTGGCCCGGGTGGGCCGGAGCGGCGCCGGTCCAGCGGGGAAGGGTGGTGATCGCGCGCGACCCCAAAACCGTGAACCTGGCCGGCTTGCTCGACCGGGCGATGCAGGCTTATTTCGGCACGGACAACCCCGTCGAGGCCTGGCGCAGGGTGGTGAAGCCGGGCGAGACTGTCGGCTTGAAGGTGAACTGCCTGGCGGGCAAGGGCGGCTCGACCAGCGTCCCGCTGGTGGAGCTGATCTGCGAACGGCTTCAGCAGGCGGGCATCCGCCAGGAGAAGATCATCATCTGGGACCGGCTCAGCGAAGATTTGGAAAGCGCCGGCTTCCGGCCCACCAAGAGCACCGGAAGAATCCAATTCCTCGGCAACGACGTGCTGGGTTACGAAAGCGAGCTTTCGGTGTACGGCTCCGCCGGCAGCCGCCTGGCCAAGACCCTGACCCAGCTCTGCGATGTGGTGATCAACCTGCCCGTGCTCAAGGATCACGGCATCGTCGGAGTCACGATGGCGCTCAAGAACATGTTCGGCGCCATCCACAACCCCAACAAGTATCACCCCAATGCCGGCGACCCCTACGTGGCCGACGTCAATATGCTGCCGGAGATCCGCGGCAAGGTGCGGCTTACGATCTGCGATGCTCTCCGCGCCCAGTACGAAGGCGGACCCACCTACATGCCCCAGTGGACCTGGCCTTACAACGGGCTGCTGGTTTCACAGGACCTGGTAGCCCTGGACACGGTCGGCTGGCAGATCCTCGAGCGCAAGCGCGCCGAAATGGGCCTGAAGCCCCTGCGGGAAGTGGGACGGGAGCCCAAGTATATCGCTACGGCCGCGGATGCAAATCACCGGTTGGGGGTGAACGACCCGAAGCGCATTGAGCGGGTGGAGGTGTAGCGGTGGCCGCGGGTGACGCACAGTTCACCGCCGAAGCGCGGTACTACGAGAAACTGCCCAACCGCAGGATCAAGTGCGTGCTGTGCCCGCGCGAGTGCGTCATCGACGACCGCGAAAGAGGCTATTGCGGGGTCCGCGAAAACCGCGGCGGCAAGTACTACACGCTGGTGCACTCCCGGGTCTGCACGGCCCATGTCGACCCCATCGAGAAGAAGCCGTTCTTTCACTTTTTGCCCGGAAGCCGGAGCTTTTCGCTGGCCACCGCCGGATGCAATGTCAACTGCAAGATGTGCCAGAACTGGGAGATCTCGCAGGTGCGTCCGGAGCAGATCCCCAGCCTCTATATGCCGCCGCCTCAAGTGGCGGCGCTGGCGCAGCGCAACCAGTGCGCTTCGATCGCTTACACCTACAGCGAGCCCGTGGTGTTCTTCGAATTCATGGTGGACGCGGCCGAAGCGGCCCGCGCCGCCGGGGTCAAGAACGTCGTTGTGACCGGCGGCTACGTCAAACCGGAACCGCTCAAGGAGCTCTGCCAAAAGGTGGACGCCATCAAGGTGGATCTCAAGGCCTTCTCGGAGAAGTTCTACAAAGAAGTCGTCAACGGGGAGCTCCGCCCGGTGCTCGACGCGCTGGTGATGATCCGCAAACTCGGGGTGTGGTCTGAGATCGTCTACCTGGTGATACCAACCCTCAACGACAGCGACGCCGAGTTCCGGGGGCTGGCCAAATGGATCCGTGCGAATTTGGGCGTAGACGTCCCCATTCATTTCTCCCGGTTCCATCCGGAGTATCTGTTGAAGAACCTGCCGGTCACGCCCGTCGCCACGCTGGAGCGCGCTAAGGCCGCTTGCGACGCCGAAGGCTTGCGCTATGTTTACGTGGGCAATGTGCCCGGCCATCCGGCGGAAAAGACCCTTTGCCCCAAGTGCCGCAAGGTGGTGGTGGACCGCGAAGGTTACCGGATCAACGCGGTGAATCTGAGCCGGGGCCGGTGCCGGTACTGCCAGCAGCCGGTCGCCGGAGTCTGGAGCTGAACGATGAAGCGGAATGTCGCGGCCTTGCTGTTGTTCGGATTGTGCTCGCAGGGGGCCTGCCGCGCGCAGGCTCCGGCTCAAGTGCGGGAGCCCGCTGTAGCCGGCGCGTTCTATCCGGCCGATCCCGGCGAGCTGACGAAACTGGTGGACGGCTTGCTCGCCAAAGCGCCCTCGCCGCAGCTCCCGGACGTCGTGGCTCTGGTCGCCCCGCACGCCGGCTATATGTATTCGGCCGAGGTCGCCGCCCACGCTTATGCGGCGCTCAAGGGGCGCAACATCGAGCGGGTGGTGGTGATCTCGCCTTCGCACATAGACGCCTTCCCTTACGCGGCCGTCTATGACGGTCAGGCGTATGCGACGCCCCTGGGGCCGATCCCGGTCGACCGGGCTTTCGGAGCGGCGCTGGCGAAGTCCAGCAGGCTGATCCAACTTTCGGACCGGGGACACAGAGCGGCCTCCGGACGGGCCGAGCACGCCCTGGAGGTTCAGCTTCCGTTCCTGCAAAGGGCGCTGGGCGAGTTCCGGCTGGTTCCCATCGTCATGGGCGATCAGAGTTACGAGGCGTGCCGGGCGCTGGGTCTGGCGCTGGCCGCGAATATCCGGGGGCCGGAGACGGTGATCGTGGCCAGCTCAGACTTGTCTCATTACCACAAGTACGATCGGGCGGTCAGCCTGGACCGCAAAACACTCCGCGCCATTGAGGAGTTCGACTACCTCAGCCTGTGGCGCAATTTGCAGCAGCAGGTTTGGGAGGCGTGCGGAGGCGGCCCCATCGTGGCCGCGATGATCGCCTCCGAGAGGCTCGGCGCCCGGCAGGCCAAGGTCCTCAAGTATGCCAACTCGGGCGACGTGACCGGCGACAAGTCGCAGGTGGTGGGCTACGGCGCGGTGGCCATCTACAAGGCAGGCGGCAGAGCGGTCGCGCAGCAGCAGGGCCTGATGCTAAGCAGCGCCGAAATCACCGAGCTGTTCCGAATCGCGCACCGCTCCGTGGAAACCGCCGTGCGGGAACACAAGATCGCCGAAGAGCCGGAACCGAAACTGGAGGCCTTAGCCCAAGAGCGGGGCGCGTTTGTGACCCTCAAGCGCAACGGCGAGCTGCGCGGCTGCATCGGCTACGTCTCCCCCATCAAGCCGCTGGCCCTGACGGTGCGGGACGTCGCGGCCTCGGCGGCCGTGGAGGACAACCGCTTCCCGCCGGTGACGCCGCAAGAGTTGCCGTCGCTGGAGTATGAGATCTCGGTGCTGTCACCGATGCGCCGGGTCCTGGACCTGAAGGAAATCCAGGTAGGCCGCGACGGCCTGCTGGTCAAACAAGGCCGCTACGAGGGGCTGCTGCTGCCGCAAGTCCCCGTCGAGCAGGGCTGGGACCGCACTACGTTCCTGGAGCAGACCTGCCGCAAGGCGGGTTTGCTGGAGGATTGCTACAAGGACAGCCGCACGGACCTGTTCCGCTTCACGGCGCTGGTGCTCGACGAGCGGGAATCAAAGCCCCGAGCGCAGGCGCAAGGCACGCCGCGCCGATAAGCCACGCGGTGCGCCAGAAGCCGAACAGCGGAATCAGAATGGCGCTCGAAAGGATCGAAGCCGCGCAGGCCCCCGCCAGATCGAGCGCGTACAGCACACCGGGGCCGCTCCGCGCTTCGCGCCCGGGATCTGCGAAATAGATCCGCGTGGCGAAGGCAAATTGAAACCCGCCCGTGAAGCCCCCCAAGGCAGCCAGCGCCGTGAACAGATAGGGCGCGTGAACTCCGGTGCCTTGCCATTGCAGAAACGCGCACAATCCGAGCGGGAGCAGCGCCCCCAGCGCCTGAACCGCGGCCAGACGCGGCAGACTTTGCGCCGGGCGCAGTCCCAGCCACGCGCCCAGCGACATGCCCGCCATGAACATTCCCAGCAAAATCGCGATCTGCGAATACACGTAGCCGTAAACCGCCTGAAAGCCGAGCAGCACAAGAATTTGGAACGCCATCACCGCGGCGCCCATGGCCAGCGTCGAATAGGCCGCCACCCCCGAGGCGCGCCTTCTGGCTCCTAAGTAGAGCGCGGCCAGCCAGGCGGGGATCGTCAGCCCGAGGAAGACCCCGGCATATCCGAACGAAGCGGCCCGCTGCAACCAGGCGGCGGACCGCGGCGCCACCCGCGCGCTCCACAGCACGGCGTCGAAGTAGTAGGCCACCGGGGCCAGATCGCGGTTGAGCCCGACCGAGGGCGCTTGTCTTAGCGCCTCCAGCACCGCCGTCACACGCTCCGGCGTGTAGTCGAAAGGCAAATAGGCGGGACTCACGTACACGGTTTGGATCTGCCGGGCTTTCAGGCGCTCCAGCAGGGGCTCGGGACCGCGGGCCAGCACGCCGGAGCGGTTCGAGGCAAACAGGCGGAGTGTGGCCCCGGGCAGCAAGGAAACCTCCGGGAAGACGCTTGCCAGTGTGTCGTAAATGCAGCGCAGGAAGACCGCGCGCTCGGGGCTGATGAAGTTCTCCGAAGAGGCCACGCCAAAGGAGAAAACACCACCCGGGTTCAGGCGCGCCGAAACCTCTTGCAAAAATTCGCGCGTGTAGAAGCGGTTCAACTGAGCCGTCTGCGGCTCAGGCAGATGAACGGCGATCACGTCGTACCGTTCCGTTGTGCTCTTCAAGAACCGGCGGCCGTCCTGATGGTGTACGCGCACGCCGGAGGGGAGCGGAACCCGCAGGCGTGTTTGGAGCAGGCTCAGAATGGCGGGATCGAGCTCCACATAGTCGGCCCGTTCGAGCGAAGGGTGCCGGAAAGCTTCCTCGAGCCCGCTGCCGGCCCCGCCGATCATCAGCAGAGTCCGCGGGGCCGGGTGCTGGAGCAAGGCGTAATGGACCGACTCCTCGGCGGCGCGCGGATCAGGCGCTGTGAACAGGGGTACGCCGTTTTCGTAAAGCGTGTGACTTCCTTCCCGTTCGATCAGCGCCAAGTTGCCGTAGACCGAGTTGCGAATCTCTACCGGCCGAAACGGCCGCCACAGAGCCATCAGGGATAGCGTCTCCAGACGCGGCGCGGCCCAGAAAAACAGGGGTCCGGCTATCAGGGCGGCCACGGCTGCCACGCGCCGGCCCCGCGCCAGCCATGCCGCGGCGGACAGATTGAGCAGCGCTACCGAAAGAGCGATCCCGAGCGGCGGCAACAGCCGGATCAACACCAGGCTGGCCAAAGTCCCGCCGAGCGCCGAGCCCGCCGCCTCCCAAAGGTACACCGTGGCCGAGGCGGCGGCGGTCCCGCGTCCTCTCTCGGCGGCATAGAGCCGGCTGGCGGCGCTGAACAGCCATCCCGACACGGCGCAGAACCCTGCCAGCACGGCCAGGCAGGCTGCCAGCACGGCCCCGGGACCCACCAGCTCGCCCGGCAGGGAAGGCAGACCGGGTCTAAAAACTCGCGCCGCAAGAATGGATCCAGGAAACAAGAAAGCCAGCCCCAAATTGAGCAATGCTGCTAGCGCAAGGGGCCGGCGGACCGGCAGGCGTCCGAGCACGCCGCTACCCAACGCCGTCGACAGCAGCCAAACGGCGAGCATCAACCCGAGCGTGTTTTCCGCGCCGCCGAACAGAACCAGCAGCTCCCGCACAAGGACCACCTGCGCCACGATCGCGGCGAATCCGATCAGAAGGAACAGCGGACGCAACGGCGGCATAGGCGATAATTGCGAACCAGCAGCCTGCTCTTAGAGGTACTACACTTTCACGGCGGCGCGGCGGCCTGGTCTGTGTACGGGTTGCGCCTCTTGTCTGCCCCTCACCCCGCAAGCCTCCTCCTGTGAGGCAGGCTCTTGTTGTGGGACAGGTTTCTTGTGAGGCAGGCCTCCAGGCCTGCGGCCGACATTCCTGCCGGCCAGGGCGCCCCTCACCCACCACCCTCCCGGCGCGCACCGCCAACCCTCATCCAGCGCCACCTTGGAATCAGTTGACCTTCTCCGTGCCCTCCGTGTCCTCCGTGGTTTGTTTTCTCCGTGTCCTCTGTGCCCTCTGTGGTTTGCCTTCTCCGTGTCATCCGTGGTTTGCCTTCTCGGGGCTACTAACCCCTGAAATCTACCCCGCGGGCTAACATTTACATCCCGCCACGGGAGCTAGT
>JAIMAR010000056.1 GCA_023511855.1 Bryobacteraceae bacterium | reverse complement strand
GACCAGCACCGCCACCCCTGTTTGGTTGCGGCCCTGCCGCGCTGTGGTTTTCCTTCTCCGTGTCCTCTGTGGTTTGCCTTTTGCCGCTGAGACCAGCACCGCCACCCCTGTTTGGTTGCGGCCCTGCTGCGCTGTGAAGCGGCGGGTATGGGACGAAAGACAGGCGATTGTACCCGCTTGACTGCGGCAACGCCGGTTGGCCCCGGAATGCACTTTCGGTGGGATCCTTGCTGGCGTTTGCCGCAATCCCGGTGGAATCGAATTCCTCTCTTATTACCGTTGGCGCTCCAATCCTGCGCCGGTCCTTATGCCCTTCAACCAGTCCAGGCGTTTGGACTTGTCCGGACCCCAGTGCGAACCGTCTGCATACATCACTAGGTCAAGTGAAACGGTGGGCGCCTCTGAAGTCTCGCGAACGGCGACGCGGTCCGTCCACCGCTCCCCCGGTTGGAACCCCGGCCTCCCCTTGCTGAAGCCCAGTGCGCTGGTCATCGTGCTGGCAACCTCGACTGCCGACGGTTTTGCAGCGCCTGGTTCCCGGTGCTCGATCCGGATCACGTACGCGGCCACCACTTTCCCGGAGCGGTTCTCGAATTGCATTGCCAAAACACGCCCTGCTCCACCCCGGGCAGAATCCCCCGGTTCTTCCCGAAAACTCATCCAGACCGGGGGCTCCTCAGCGTAAAGCAGGGGATGAAAGAAGATCAGCAACAGCCCCGCCAATCCCAAACGCCCAACCAACGCCTTGTTCATAACGCTCCCTCCCGTGAATTCGGCCCTTCCTTGCCATAAGTTTAGCTCATGCAATTCTCGTCGCATGAACAACAGTAGATCTCATAGGATCGAAAAACCAGATTTACCTCATCGAAGCAGGCACAAGTCATCCACCAGCCGGAACATGTCCCAACACAACCAGAAAGGTAACCGGGATCATTGCAGCAACTGAATTGGATCTAAATCGACCTGTTCGCGCATTGCATCTGCATGTTCCCGTACCCGCCGTGTTCCGGGATACATTGACTGAAGACATCGCAAGGGCTACAGTCAGGCCCCGCATTTCCGAGGGCCAAGGTTAAGCACATCAGGAAGGCCGATACTACTTTCCATTTATAACCACCCAAAAGCATAGCCACTCGCTCCTCGGGCGGCTCAACTTAAACATGCGCGCCTCCGCGCTTACAATTCTAACCCCCCCTTCCCATGTGTCAAGGGGGTTGTGAGATTTTTGATACTGTAAACGCTTGAAGGTGCCCGGTCAGGCATGGAATGCCGCAAGACATAATCCAGGCGAAAGGCCATGGAACCTCGGCGTGAGAAGCGTGCAGACTGTTTCTTTGAGGACTCGCCGATTGGGAAGTCTGACTCGGCTGAGTGTATCCAGGTCTCTCGGCCGCAGTCGGCCAGAACGCCGATCGGCTGCCGCAGCAGTAAGATCGCTTCCGGCAGCTCCGTGGATTACAGGCGCTCGGCGCCCGCGGGTTTGCGCCGAGGTGCCGAGTCTATTCCACCTCGAGAACTTCCGCCTTCCAAAGCGTGGTTTTTCCCGTAGCCTCCTCGATGCTTTGGAAGATGCACTCTCCTCTGGCATTCACAAAAGCAGGGAACCTGCCGGCGAATGGCTCGGGTCCCGCCAGGTTGGAGAGCATTCGTCCGTCAGCCCCGTGAAGAGCCACGCCTCCGGAGGCTCGGACTGTGTTCCCCTCCCGAAGGCTGGACCTCCAAAAAACCAGGAACCTTCCGTCGCGCAGAGGAAACAGGGCATGGATGACATAAGGGCCGCTGGCGGAGCCTTCGGGCCGCTCGAACCGTACAGTCCGGATCAAAACCCCGTCACGCGAGAACGTGCGCAGCTCGCCCGTCTGCGGCAACAATTGCAGAACTTGATCGTGTCGCCGCCATACTTTCCCGTAATCCGCCTCCAGCTTCAACGATTCGTAGTTCACGCCGCTGCGCAGCGTTGGCCCGAAGCCCCCGGCTTCCGCTGCCGGACATCGGGAAAAGGACCGGATCCGTTCCCCGCTGGGCGTGTACTGGTGGATCAGATGACACTCCGGCGCCGTTCCACGGAAGAATGCAGCCTCGATGCCGAGAACAAACAACGTGCCGTCCGGGCCCACGGCGACGGACCGCGCCTCCACAGGAGGATTCAGCACAATGGATGTGACCTCGCCGCCCGCGCCGGCGCGGATGAGCACAAACGAGAGCTCCTGTCCCCGCTTGCAAGCAGTGGGCAGCCAGGCGTATCCCTGCGAATCCACGCTGAGCCACGGCATGAACTGACACTCCGGACCGAGCGCGCCCACTGTCTCCGCAAGAGAAATCGGGACCGCTCGCGTCTCTCCAGGCCGGGATAGATACAGCCTGGGAATCCGCTGGGTGACGTCCTCGGCCGTGATGGCCCATCGGGACCCATCCTCCAGGTAGCCGACGCTGATGACTCGGCCGGGATCAGCCGGCAATTCTGCGATCCGCTCCGGCGCTCCCAGCGAGAATGGCTTCCGTTCCGCTCCCGAGAGCCAGACGCAAGCCACAACTGAGACCAAGAAGACCTTTTGCAGAGGAAACATAGCCGCCCCCCTGTTCACAATGACCGGCCGCCGCCGCAAAGTCCCGCCCACATCTCGCCACATCCGCAGTTTGTGGCAAACGTCCCTTGGTAGTATGTGGTGCAGCTTTCCGTCACGCAATAGACCATCCCGCCGTAAAAGCAGTTCGTACAAATGCCTGTCCAGGTGCAGTACGCAAACGCGGGACAAAAGCACAGGGGGTTATATGGATCGTACCACTCGCTCCAGGTAGTCATCCAGCACCCAGGTGCGCAATTGTAACACCACGGTTGTGCCGGGCTGATGGGGGCGAGCAGGAAACAGGCTAAGAAAGCGGCGACAAGTCGCCCCATCGAAACACAAAGTTTCATTTTCGCCTCCTCCGGCGTGGATTATAACTCTCCTCCCCCCTGGTGTCAACTCACGCCCTCATGCAACCTAACAGTTGTCGAGAGTGCGGCGAAAGACGAGCAAGTAGCGGAACATTCAATGAGTTAGGCGGCTTTGGGCCTCTCCGCCATCAACAGGTTGCGCAGGGCCGGTCCTAGCTCCGGGTAACGAAAGACAAAGCCCGCCCGCAGGGCGGCTTCGGGCGTCACCCGCAGGCTCGCCAGTAGCACCTCCGCCATCTCCCCGTAGAGGATCCGCAGCGCCCTCTCCGGAACCGCAAACAGGGCCGGACGGCGGAGGGCCGAAGCCAGAGTTTCGGTGAACTCCTCGTTTCGAACCGGATTCGGGGCGCAGGCATTCACGGGCCCGCGCAGCTCCGCGCAACGCAAGGCATAGGCGATCAGCTCCGCCGCGTCAGCGGCGTGAATCCAGGACATCCACTGCTGGCCGCTCCCGATCTTTCCACCTACCCCCCAGCGAAACGGCGGCAGCATTTGCGCCAAAGCTCCCCCTTCGCTGCCGAGCACGATCCCGAAGCGCAGCTTCACCACCCGGATGCCCAGCCGCTCCGCTTCGTCGGCCGCTGCCTCCCACTCGCGGCAGACCTCCGGCAGAAAACCGTGCCCCGGCTCCGAGGACTCGGTCAGCACCTCGTCACCCCTCGACCCGTAATAGCCGATCGCCGATGCGCACACCAGAACCGCAGGCCGCTGTTTCTGCCGTTCCAGGGCGCCCACCAATAACCGCGTGCCCTCCACCCGGCTCCGCCGGATCCGCTCCTTGGCTGCCGGCGTCCACCGCTGCGCTACTGGTTCCCCCGCCAGGTGGATGACCGCCTCGGCTCCCTCCAGCGCCTCCGGGGCCGGCTCCATCTCCAGCCCGTCCCAAACGGAGCAATCCACCTCCGGTCCAAAACCCGTCTTCACCTTGCGCACCAGCAGGTGCACCGCATGTTGGTCCGCCAGCAGCCGCTTCACCAACCGGCGTCCCAGAAACCCGGTCCCGCCTGTGACTGTGATCCTCACGTTCCACGTTATTGTACGCGAAACGGATCCCGGCCGGTGCGCTCTATTTCCGCAATCTCGGCGATGTAGCGCTCCACCTGCGTCTTGCGCCGCATCCCTTCGATTGTCATGGTCCGCACCTTCCCGAAAACCGCCCGCTCCGGCCAGGGCCGGTCGTGCAGTCCGAAACACCACAGGATGTTCGCGTACGTATTCGGATCCCGGCCGTCGAGCGCCCAGCGGTCGTGAATCTCGATCATCGTCTCCAGCGCCTCCTCCGGCCTCCTCGACCACTCGATGATCTTCTTGCCCCAGTACATCCGGTAATAGCCGTGAATCTTCCCCCGCAGCCGCATCTCTTTCTGCGTGGCGTTCCACAGTGCGTCGTGCGTCTCCGCCGCGCACAACTGCCCGCGCGTGTACAAGTACGGCCGCGGATCCCGCGCGTGCTTCCGCAGCGTCTCCTGAGCCCACCGCGGCAGGCTCTCTAGGGACGCCGGCCGCGCCGAATATCGGGCAAAGTTGAACGCCAGCTCCCGCCGCACGATCAGCTCTTCCAGAAACTCATCCGCCACCAGCTTCCCCGTGGCCGCCGTCCGCTCCGTCTCCAGGGCGATCTCGAGCGGCGAGATCCATCCCCAATGCAGATAAGGACTCAGCTCGCTTGTGGCGTGCGCCGAGGGTTCATTCTTCAAGCGCGCATACAGCCTCAATCGCTCCGACAGGAACCGCTGTAGATGCCTTTCGGCGTAGCGGCGTCCGCCGCGGTAAGTGAGCGAGGGCCCAACGCTGTGGTCGATTTCACAACTCCGCACCAGCGCCGCAATCTCGCTTTCCCGCACCGCCGTATGCCACGGCGGCGCCGCTGCCGAGTAACGCCGCCGCAAAACTGTCCGCCGTGGCGCTTTCAGGAACGTCGGTAGCAACCGCTTGATCTTGGGCCGGATGGAATAGGCGGCGTACGCGCGTTCCGGAATGCACGAAACCGGCACTATGCAGCTTGAATCCACCCCCACGCAATGTACCGCCACCGGCCGCTCCCGCATCAGCGTGGGGTGATCGTCGGTGACCACCGCCGCGGCCTCTTCGGCCAGCAGCGGCAAGAACGTCTCGGGATCCGCGCGCCTTCGCCGCAGATAAAAACAGTAACCCGCGCCCAGCTTCTTGAGAGCCGCCGCCAGTTCCTCCACGCCTTCCAGATGAAAGCGGTGGAACCGGTCGCTCGCGTGCGGCTGCCCGCAATCCAACTCTTCGTAACACAGCAGCGGCACATCGAGAGAGTTGGCAAGATCCCCCGCGTGCGCCAGCGCGTGGTTGTACTCCACCCGCCGGTTGGCCTGGATCCAGTAAAGGACGTACCGCCCCTCCGCCCGTACCGGAGCTGGGTTCAAAACACGCACGCGCTCGGAGGCCATCACGGCATAGTGTAACCTGCCGGACGATTCACGGCCCTCAGAGAACGCGGCTCGCGCCCTGCCGTCCAAGCACGGACCCAACCCGTCCGCACGGCCTCGCTCAAGACTCGGACCTACCGGATTCGAAAACCGGGCGCGTGGCTAACGGAGAACTTGCCTTCCTTGGCGTCCCGGATTGGCCGCCCGAGATAACGCATGCCTTCAATCACGACATTCTCGACGGCATGCGCCTCGTCGAAGCCCGAAATCAAGCTGAACGGCAACCCGCCGTCCACCACATGCAAGTTCGTTACTTTCACGTTGCGGATGTGGCCCCGGTGCTTAGCCCGCTCGGCGCGCTCCTCGGGCGGAACCCGCAGCACCCCGTCCCACGCTCCGCCCACGTCCATCAGGCGGCGCCGGTCTTCGGGTCGCTCCGGACGGTCAGGCCCATATTGTCCGTACACCACCGCGAAGTCAATCAGCTTGTGCATGGCGCCCTCCACCCGGATGTTGTGGAAGGTCACATGCTCCACCACCGCCGTGTCCCCGTTGTGGATGCTGATCGCCGCGCCGCGCTCCACCCGGATGATGTCGATGTCCTCGAAATGCAGCTCGTGGATTTTGGCCGCTCGCAGCTCGAAGCCGACTTCAATCCCATTCCCGCAAGGCATGTTCCAAAAGACCGCCCGCCGCACCCGGATGTTCCGCACCTCGTTGCTGCCGGGTACCGTGTTCTTCACCACCACGCAGTCATCGTTGGCCCGCACAAAGATGTTCTCCACCAGCGCGTCGCTTACCGAAACCAGATCGATGCCGTCCGTGCTGCACGGCGTGTCGGTGATCATGTGAATTCCGTCGATGTGCGTCCCTCGGCCACCCCGTACGTGCAGCGTCCAGCTCTGGCTGTTCAACAACGTGATCCCCTCCACGGTGGCGTTCTCCGTATTCTCCAGGTAGATCATGTTCCGCTGCTTCCCGTAGAGCTTCGCTACCGCCGGATCAGCCGGAGCGCCAGGACCTCCGCGGCGGGCCAGACTGGAGGCGTCCAGGATGCCGCGCCCCCGGATCGTCACATTCTTGGTTCCCACGGACCTCACAATGCCTTTCACGAACGCACCCGGCGCCAAGTACAACGTCTCGCCGTCCTTCAACTCAATCAGTCCCGGCTCGTGCTCGCCCGGACCGAAGTACTTCACATTGGGTGTGTCGGGCTTAGGCGGGTTCTTGTCCGGTGGCTGGGCGAACAGATGAATCACATTCCGCCGCCAGTCCCCGTTAAACTCCAGCGTCAGCGGCATCGGACGTGGCACCCTCAGACGGACACTGCTGTGGTCCGGGCTGATCTCAGGAACTACGCTGAAAGAGATGGGACGCACGTCCACCCAGCGCACGTCAAAGCCGGCTTGCACGACGACTTCGGCGGGCTTCGCCAGCTCGAACTGGCCGAAATACCCCCCGTGGAAGGGATACAACCGCACCGGGGTCCCATTCACGTTCACTCGAAACAACGGCTCCGGCGCCGGAGCGACCCCTTGTTGCAACATCCAAAAGCCAAGAATCCAGAACAGTAGCGCAGCCATAGAATTCATCCTCGATTCCCGATTCTCCCACAACGCCAAAGCTAATAGTGCCGATCTCTTTGAAACAGGCCCGCGCAGCCCCGTGGTCCAGACAATCTTAGGCAGGCCCTCTTGTTACTCCGGGCTACCCTCGTGGGGCAGGCTTTCTAGCCTGCGGCCGGCATTCCTGCCGGCCTGGGCCCCCTTCGCCCGCGCCCTCCTCATCGCCGTTGCGCCTACCCCCTCATAATCTACTCGTTGTTTTCGCACTCGACCCTTCGGAAGACAGAAAAGCCGGCCCGGCAGCTTTCGTTGCCGCCGGGTCGGCCCTGGCGTGGCGGTAGGACAAGCAGGAGAGATCAGACCTCGGCGGGCTTGGCGGACTGGCGCACCGCTCCCAGATGCGGCAACGCTTCCGCCGAGGCAAGGCTAACACCCCCAGCCGAAGGCGATGGCGCGAAATCCGGATACGCGTTCGCGCCATGCTCACCCAAATCCAGCCCTTCGATCTCCTCCTCCGGCGTCACCCGCAGGCCGATCGTGTTCGCCAGAATCTTGAACATCACAAAGCAGAGGGTGAAGGTCCACGCAAACGCCGTAGCAATCCCCATAAGCTGGGTGAGCAACTGAGCGCCAAAATCGTAAGGTTGCCCGGTGAACAGATTCTCGTGAAACAGCGCGGCCGACAGCGTGCCGAACGCGCCGCAAACGCCGTGCACCGAAATCGCCCCGACCGGATCATCAACGCGAATCCTGTCGAAGAACAATACGCTGAATACGACCAGAACGCCTGCCAGCGACCCAATGATCACGGCGCCCAGTGGCGTCACCGTCGCGCAGGGCGAGGTGATCGCCACCAGGCCCGCCAGGCACCCGTTCAGGGTCATGCCGATGTCCGGTTTCTGAAACTTAAGCCAGCTCACGAACATGGCCCCGATAGCCCCTAGGCAGCCGGCCAGCAGCGTGTTGACCGCGACTCGCGCTTGTAGCCCATTGGCCGCCGTCGTCGACCCCGGGTTGAAGCCGAACCAGCCCAGAAACAGGATGAACACCCCCAGCGCCGCCAGTGTCAAGCTATGGCCGGGAAGAACTCGCGGGCGCCCGTCTTTGCCAAACTTCCCCAGTCTCGGGCCAACCACCATCGCACCTGCCAGCGCCGCCCATCCGCCCACCGAGTGGACTACCGTCGAGCCCGCAAAATCGATGAATCCGCGCTTGGCTAGCCACGCGCCCGTGTCCGCGTTGCCCGGGTTCAACAAGTTGCCCCAGGCCCAGTGCCCGAACACCGGGTAGATAAATAAACTAATCACAAAACTGTAGATCAGATAGGCCGAGAACTTAGTTCGTTCCGCCATGGCGCCCGAGACGATCGTCGCCGCGGTCGCCGCAAAGACCACCTGAAACATCCAGAAGGTGTAACCCCACTGTCCGTCCAGCGTGGAATTGTCGAAATGGGTAAAGAAGTTGCTCCAGCCCGTAAATCCATTGCTGACTCCGAACATCAGCCCGAAGCCGACCGCCCAGAACGCCAGTCCGCCCATGGAGAAATCCATCAAGTTCTTCATCATGATGTTGCCGGCGTTCTTGGCCCGCGTAAAACCTGTTTCCACCATTGCAAAACCGGCCTGCATGAAGAACACCAGCGCGCCGGCGACGATCGTCCAAACGATGTCCGTCTGCTTCTGCAACGCGTCCACGGCGGCCTTCCATTCGGGCGCAGACTCTTGCGCCGGCGCCGGAAAAACCGCTGCCGCCAGCAGCGCCGAAAACAAAATTCCCTCCCATAGTGACCTTTTTGACATACGATTGCTCCTTTCGCTTACGTGTTCCGGCGGCGCCGAACTACCGCTTCGGGCCGAAGTACGCCACGAACCCAACGAGCACGGTATTCTGACTCTTGTGCAAACCCGGCCCCGCGCCGCGCTCGAAGAACCGCGTGTCGGACCAGTCCCTCCGGAACTCGACGCGGCTTAGGATGCCTTCCGCCATCTTGTACTCGCCCGTAAGCGTGAACTCCTTCAACTTCTGCGGCACGCCCGTGGCGAAACCATCGCGGTCGTTGAACCACTCCAGCCGCGGCGACACGGCTACGCGCTGGCTGACCGCAAACCGGGCGGCGCCGGCGAACCCATACCAGACGGCCGCCGGTGCAGCCGGATTGCGCTCGGCGCCGTAGTCGAAGTTGAAGTAAGTGCTGGCCTTATCGTGACTCAGCAGCAAGGTGGTGTCATAGAGATGCCGCCATCCTTTGTTGCTGTTGGGCTTCTCGGGGCCCGCGTAGTAGTTGTTCGACCAGGTAACCGGCCCCGCGCTGAGTACTCCCGTCACGCCGACGGTCTTCCCCGAATTGTTGTCGGCCACGTTGTTCCAACCATTCACCAGATGAAAGCCTGCCGTAAAGTTGCTTCCCACAGGCAGGCTTGCGCGCAGCCCCATGTGGTAGTACGGAATCGCAAGAGCAAATAGCAACGACCGGGAGTAATTCCAGTTACTGTGCGTCTCGATGACTTCGGCCCCCGCCATCGTCACGTGCTTGCCGAAGTCTAACTGTAACCCCTTTCCAGCCTTCGGCTTGTAGCTGATATAGGCCTGCTGGACATTGCGGAAGGCGGACAGGCCGGGCTCGGCGCCGTGAATCGCGTCGAATGCTTTGCCAAACCCCAGATCCACGCGGAAGCCGGCCGGATCCGGCGCATGCTCCATCACCAGTTTCGCCATGCTAAGGTCAAACTGGCCGCCCGCCAGGTCGAAGTTCCGCAATTGGTTGGCCCGAGAGGCCGGATGGTTAAAGTTATAGCTGTAATAGCCGTCCACAAGTCCGCTAAATTCAATCCCTCCCACAGACCACGCAGGCGCCGGCGCGCCCTGTTGGGCCTGGGCGGACACTCCCAGGACGGCGCTGAGCGCCAACGACAACATACACTTCAACCTATGCATTGGTTTTCCTCCGTTTTTTGGATTTATCTAGACCGGGCTTGGACGGGGAGCCCGCCTGTTATGAAGTCATTCTAAACCGTCTGCCTGCGGGAAGGCCAATAGAAATTTTAGATTCGCCCCATAGAAAGGTTTCGTTAGAAGAATTGGCCGTTTTGCGTCATCATGATGAGTAGTAGACCCAAACAAACGTCACCATGAGGTGCCCGTGAAGAGACTTATGATGGTATGCTTGCCGCTGTTGGCGGCTCCTGCCATGGCGCAGGAGGCCGCGGAAATCGGCGAAAAACTTAGGTCGTTGGAGGAGGCGGTCGGCTCCGCCCAGGCGGCCGGCGACAACGCTTGGATGCTGGTCAGCGCCGCCTTAGTGCTCCTCATGACCGGACCCGGGCTCGCCTTGTTCTACGGAGGGCTGGTCCGCAAGAAGAACGTCCTCGGCACCATGATGCAGAGCTTCGCCCTGATGGTGCTCGCCACCGTGTTATGGGCCATCGTGGGCTACAGCTTGGCCTTTGCCGAAGGCACTCCGGTGGTGGGAGGCTTCCAGTACATCTTCCTCAACGGCGTAGGCGGTGCTCCGAATGCCGACTACGCCGCCGGCATCCCTCATCAGACCTTCATGATCTTCCAGTTGATGTTCGCCATCATCACCCCCGCTCTGATCTCCGGCGCGTTCGCCGAGCGCATGAAATTCAGCGCCATGCTGCTGTTCATGACGCTCTGGATGCTCATCGTCTACTACCCCATGGCCCACATGGTCTGGGGCAAGGGAGGGCTGATGAACGCTTTCTCGGGCGGCGCGCTGCCATGCTTCGACTTCGCTGGCGGCACCGTGGTGCACATCACCTCAGGAGTCTCGGCCTTGGTCTGCGCCCTTTATCTCGGCAAGCGCCGAGGCTACCCGTCCGAGTCCATGAAACCCCACAACCTTGTGTTGAGCTTTATCGGCGCCTGCCTGCTGTGGGTCGGCTGGTTCGGCTTCAACGCCGGCAGCGCCCTGGGCTCTTCCGCGCTGGCCACCAGCGCATTCGTGGCGACGCATTTCGGCGCTTCAGCCGCGGCTCTGGGCTGGATGCTGGCCGAATGGATCCGTACGGGTAAGCCCAGCGTCCTGGGCGCAATCTCCGGCGCCGTGGGCGGCTTGGTAGCCATCACCCCCGCCAGTGGCTTTGTCAAGCCGATGCCCGCGCTCCTCATCGGCTTCGCCGCCGGCGTGGTCTGCTACTTTATGGTGACTTCGGTCAAGCACAAATTCGGCTACGACGACTCCCTCGACGCCTTTGGCGTACATGGCGCAGGCGGAACGCTGGGCGCGCTGCTTACCGGCGTATTCGCCACCAATGCGGTGAATGACGCCCTCAAAGATGCCGCCGGCAATCCTGCCCCGCTCGGGCTCGTGGACGGCAACTGGGCGCAGTTGTTTTATCAGTTGGCCGGCTCCGCCATCGCCTGGGTGCTGGCCGCGGTAGGCACTCTGGTTATCCTAAAGATCTGCGACGCGGTGATAGGCGTGCGCGTGAGCCCGGATCACGAAATCAGCGGGCTGGATGTCAGCCTGCACGGCGAGGAAGCCTACAATCTTGAATCATAGGAGGAGAAGACCCGAGGGCCGTCGCCAAAAGGAACAAGACCTATGAAAAAAATCGAAGCGATTATCCAACCCTTTAAGCTGGAAGACGTCAAAGAGGCGCTCAAGAGCATCGGCATCGACGGCATGACCGTCTCGGAAGTCCGGGGTCATGGCCGCCAGAAGGGGCACCGCGAAGTCTACCGCGGACAGGAGTACCAGGTGGACCTGTTGCCCAAGGTCAAGCTGGAAATGGTGGTGCCCGATGCGCGCCTGGACGAAGTCCTGCGTTGCGTCGTCCAGGCTGCCCGCACCGGAAAGATCGGTGACGGTAAGATCTTCGTCTACGAGGTGGCCGAAGCCATACGCATCCGCAACGAGGACCGCGGGGACGCGGCGCTCTAATGCTGACCAGTTCCCCATCCGACCCAATGCTGGATCAATTCCTCCTCCATGGGGATGCTGCGGAGGTGCAGGCCGCCCGCTCGGCCGAGGTCGACCTCGCCGTTCGGCGCGCCTTCGAAGAGTATCTTCAGCCCCGCTTCCCCAAGGATCTGGCCCTGCTCGCCGTTGGCGGCTTCGGCCGCCGGGAGCTCTTCCCTTACTCCGATGTGGATTTGGTCCTGCTGGTCCGCCAGGAGCCGCGCCCCGGACCCGAGCGCGACGCCTTGTCCGCCTTCCTCCGCGCCCTATGGGACCAAAGGCTCCGCCTCGGCCATTCTGTCCGCACGGTCGCCGATTGCTGCTCGCTCGATGACCGTAATATCGAACTGAGCATCAGCCTCCTCGACCAGCGGTTTCTGGCCGGCGACGAGCAGCTCTACGCCGAGCTCAGCGCCGCCTTGCCCCGCTTTTTCCATCTCCGCCGCCAGGACCTGATGAACCATTTGTGCCGCCTGACGCGCGTGCGCCACGCCCGCTACGCCAACACCATTCACCACCTGGAGCCCAACGTGAAGGAAACCCCCGGCGGCCTTCGCGATTTCCAGCTCGTCCGCTGGCTCAGCCAACTGCGGTCTTCCCAGCCTTACCAGATGCCCGTCCCCGCCGGCTTTCCGGAATTGCAGCCCGCCCGCGCCTTGCTCTCCATGGTGCGTTGCTACCTGCACTACCGCGCCGGCCGTGACAGCAATCTGCTCACCTTTGACGCGCAGGAGGAGATCGCCGGGCTCCCCTTCATCTCCTCCGCCGGCTTCGCCGAGTGGATGCGCGACTACTACCGCAGCGCACGCCTCATCCACCGCGCCGCCCTGCACTGGATGGAAACCAGCGAGCCCGGCGGCAGCGCCCTGCTGGCCCAGTTCCGGGACTGGCGCTCGCGCGTCTCTAATTCCGACTTCACGGTGGCCCGCGACCGGGTCCTGTTGCGCAGGCCGGGCCAGGCTGCCGGCGATCCCGAGTACCTCAAGAGCCTGTTCCTCTTCATCGCCCGCCACGGCATCCCGCCCGCGGCCGACACCCGGCGCCGCATCCTCGATAGCCTCCCATCCCTGGCGCAACCTCTGAACGCCGGCGTCGGCTACTGGCCGTTCTTCAAAGAGCTTCTCAGCCTCCCCCACGCCGGACTGGCCCTGGAAGCCATGCACGAAACCGGCGTACTCGCTCTGATCCTTCCCGAGTGGGGCGCCATTGACTGCTTGGTGGTCCCCGACTACTACCATCGCTACACGGTCGACGCCCACACGCTCGCCTCCATCAGCGTGTTGGAAGAACTGCCCGCCGCCGCTGATCCCCTCCGCCAGCGCTTTGCCGGCCTCCTCGAAGAGGTCGACAGCCGGCCCCTGTTGCTGGCCGCTGCGCTCATGCACGACTTTGGTAAAGCCGCCCGCAGCGGCAACCACGTCCCTGAATCGGTACGCCTGGCCGAAGCCGCCCTCGCCCGTCTCGGCGCCTCGCCCGAAGAGCGCCGGACCGTGACCTTCCTGATCGACCGTCACATGGATATCTCCACAGCCCTTGGATCCCGCGACTTGGAGGACCCCGCCGTCGCCAAAGCTCTCGCCTCCCGCTGCCAGACCGAAGAGCGGCTCAAGGACTTGACCCTCCTGACCTACGCGGACGTCAGCGCCGTCCACCCCACCGCGATGACCCCCTGGCGCCTGGAGCAACTCTGGCGCGCTTACCTGGTCACCCACGAAGAGCTGACCCGGGAGCTCGATTCCGACCGCATCACCGAGCCTCCCTCGGCTTCCTACCCTCCCCAGCTCGCCGCATTTCTGGCCGGCTTCCCCGCTCGCTACCTCCGTACCCACACCGAGGAGCAGATGATGGCTCATCTCGCCCTGCATCAGAAGGCCCTGCCGGATGGCGTGGCTGTCGAGATCAGCCGCGAAGGCGGCAACTACATCCTCTGGGTGGCCACCCGGGACAAGCCTTTCCTGCTCGCCTCCATCGCCGGAGCTCTGGCGGGCTTCGGTTTGAACATCCTCAAGGCCGAAGCTTTCTCCAACCGCCAAGGCATGGTGCTTGACAGTTTCGTCTTCGAAGATCCCAGCCGCACCCTCGAGCTAAATCCTCCCGAGCTGGACCGCCTGCGCCTTACGCTGGAGCGCGTCCTCTCCGGGCGGCTCGATGTGAAACGCCTGCTCCAGAACCGCCCCAAGCCCCCCGCCGCCCGCCGTGCCCGCCTCCAACCCAGCGTCACCATCGACTCGGACGCCTCACCCAGCGCGACCCTCATCGAAGTCGTCGCCCCCGATCGTCCCGGCCTCCTCTACGACCTTGCCAGCGCCATCTCCGGCTCCGGCGCCAACATCGAAGTGGTTCTCGTCGACACCGAGGCCCACAAGGCCATTGATGTCTTCTACGTCACCAGTGGAGGCAAGAAACTGTCCGCGGATCAGCAATCAGAGTTGAAGTTGCGCTTGCTGGCAGTCTGCTCGCCGTCCTGATGCCTGGAGCGCCTGTGTTTCAAGCCAGGCGTTTCGCCTGTCTGGTCCTGTGCCGGCACGCACGCCGCGCTTGGCAACGGAGGCAATTCACGGAGCTGTTCCGGACGCCGCGCCTTCCAGCTCCGGTATCGGCTGCGAACGCCGCCAGTGCTCTTCAAAAAGCCCCTTCATGGCCTCCCCAAGGCCAGGATGGTCGAAGAACAGCGATGTCCAGCTCTGCTTGGTGATCACCGGATCCAGCAGGGCGATCAGGCCGCGGACCCCGTCGAAAAGCGCCAACTTCAACGGAACCAGCGCCACCTGCCGGATCTGGACCCCCGCCGCGGAGCATTCCTTGAGCCGGTCCATGCCCATCGTGTCCAGCATGCTGGGATCCGCCAGCAAGCGGCAGACGACTCCGCGCGCCCGCGCCTCTTTGACCAGCTTGCCGCTTTCCACCGGGTCCGCCGCGTATGGAGGCCGCGAGAACTCCAGATACTCCGTCCTCGCCTCCCGCAGCATCCGCTCATACAGCGCCGCGCTCTGCGCCGGCTCCCCCACAATGTGCAAGTAGTCCAGCGTCCCCCGGCCTTGCTGCGACTCCGAGTAAGCCGCGGTCAGATCATCTACCAGACCCGCTGCCATCCTCGCCTGCTCCAGAAGGTAGTGCTCCGCCTGCTGGCGCTTGCGCGCCAAATACGCCGGAATCGCCAACCCCGGCTCCACCGCCGTGAACAGCTTGGTCTTGTCCTGAATCACCCGCGCGAAACCCTTCTCCACCAGGCTGTCCAGAACCTCATAGATCTTCTGCCGCGGAACATGCGCGCGCGCCGCCAGTTCCAACGCCTTGAACCGCGGATGTCCCACCAGCACCAGGTAGGATCTCGCCTCATAGGCGTTCAGCCCAAGCTGCTGGAGACGTCTCCAGAAAAACTGAAAATCCATGGCGGCCAAATCTTCCATCTCCGAAAGCCCTTGGGAGGAATGTTTATCACAATAGCAGACTGCGCTCTTCCTTTGCACCCCGCCGGCCAACCTTTGACACACGCGCCCGGTTCTGGCAAGATGTATCCAGCACTGGAAGCGCAGGCCTCTGCTTGGTACGCCGGCCCGGTTCGCCCGTCCCCTCGTATGAGATCAGCTTCTCAGTGACCAACCTCGAAATGCGAGGGAAAGGAGGAGCCGGAGGCATGAAACTTTACGTCGGAAACCTCCCTTACCAGGCGACGGAGGCCGAGCTCCAGCAGTGGCTGGCTCAGGCCGGAGTCACCGCGGACACGGTCACCATGGTGCGGGACCGCATGACCGGCGGCGGCCGCGGATTCGGATTCATCGAAATCCACGATCAGGACGCCGCTGAGCAGGCCATCCGGGTTTGTAACGGCCGTGAATTCATGGGCCGCAGCTTGGTTGTCAACGAGGCCCGCCCGCCTTCCGAGCACAGGAGCCCCGGCCGGGGCGGCAGCGGCGGCCGGCCTCCCTCGCGGGGCCGCGGCGGTCCTCGCCGCCCTCCGCGCTGGTAGAACCCGGCCTTCTCATCCGCGAGGCCCGTTCAGTCTGTTCCCGTTCACGGCTGCTTGCGCTGCGTCGGGACCGCGCTTTGCGGACCGTAGTCCGGCGGCAACTTGTCCCAGTCCTCATACGCAATCCCGTTCAGGTCCCACACCGGACGCCCGCCCTTGATCGTCAGCTCGCAAGTCAACTTTTGCGTTCCCCGCAGTCGCGCGTTGTTGCTGTCCAAGAATCCGAACTGCCCTTTTTCCAGGCGGAATACCGCCACATCGGCCACCGCTCCCGGCGTCAGATGGCCCAGCTCCTCGTGCTGAATCGCCCGCGCCGGATTCCAGGTGGAGCGCAGAATCACATCCTCCAGGGACATCCCGAGGTTCAGAAACTTGCTCATCACGTTCAGCATGTCCTTCATCCCCGAGTTCATGCTGCCGATGTGCAAATCTGTGGAGATCGTGTCCGGCGCGAAGCCCGCCTTCATCAGCGGCACGGCCAGGCGCCACACGAAGCTCCCGCCGCCGTGGCCCACGTCGAACAGCACTCCGCGCTTGCGCCCGTCGATCAACGCCTGGCTCGGACCTTTCGTCACCGGGTCCTGCTCGCCCCGCAGCCCCGAGTACATGTGCGTGTAGATGTCGCCGGGCCGGAAAACCTTGTTGAGCAGGTCGTACAGCGGCCGCTCCGGGCGGTTGCTGCCGAAATCCACCATGAACGGGATGCCCGCCTGACGTGCGGCTTCCTCGCCCCGCTCGAAGGGCGCCCACTCCGGCCCCGCGTAGTGAGCCGACTTAATGCCGACGATCAACCCCTTATACTTCTTGGCCGTCTCCACCGTCGGCCCCACTTCCATGTCGCTGAGGTCTTGCTCGTAGCGTCCGCCCCGCATCCCGTGGCCCACAATGTTCAGAAACGCCAGCACCCGGGTCTGCGACCGGTCGATGATCCGGCTCTTGAAATCCTCAAAGTTCCGCCAGCCCGCCCCGCCCGCGTCCGCCACCGTCGTCACCCCCACCCGGAACGTGAAACCATCCGGGTAGACCGAATTGTCCCCTGCATAAGAGTTCCGCTCCCCGGTCCCCGCGTATACGTGCACATGGATGTCGATCACGCCCGGCGTGACGTACAGCCCGCGCGCGTCCACCACCCGCCGCGCCCGCGACGCCGGTATGTCCGCTTCCACCGCCGCGATCTTACCTCCCGCGATCGCCACGTCCCGCACCGCGTTCAGCTTGTTCTTCGGATCGATGACCCACCCGCCTTTCAGCAACAGGTCATAATCGGCCTGCGCAAACGCTAGGCCCGCAAACAAAAGCGCAACCAGGAATCGCATGGGGACATTCTACACCCGCCCGCCAGGCGCTACCTTTAGAACATGGCCGCGGAATTTGCCCTTTTCAGTCCGGCCCACCTGGCAATCCTGGCCTCCATCCCCGCCGTCGGCGCCGCCTTGGCTTGGGCCGGCCGCCGGGACATCTGGAGCCCCCGCCGCATCGCCATCGCCCTCGGCCTGCTGCTCGCCTTCAACGAAGCCGTCTGGTACGCCTATCGGCTGCTCACCGAAGGGTGGCGATTTCCGGAAGGAATGCCTTTGCAGCTTTGCGATCTCGCCCTCTGGTCCACCATCGCCGCTCTGCTCACCCGCCGCCAAACCTTCTTTGAGCTTGCCTACTACACAGGTTTGGCAGGCAGCAGCATGGCCGTCCTCACGCCCGACTTGTGGGCCCCTTTGCTCTCCTATCCGACGATCTATTTCTTTTTGGCCCACGGCGGCTTGATCTCCGCTCTCCTGTTCCTCCTCTGGACCGGACTTTTGCGTCCAGGCCTGGGCTCCCACCTGAGAGTCTTTCTCATTGGTAACCTCTTCGCCTTGACGGTCGGCATCTTCAACGCCGTCTTCGGAACCAACTACATGTACCTGTGCCGCAAGCCCGCCAGCGCCTCCTTGCTCGACTATCTCGGGCCCTGGCCCTGGTATCTGCTCGCAGGCGAGCTCCTGGCGCTGGCGCTGTTTACGCTTCTTTATTTGCCCTGGCGCGGATCGCCAACTCGCCGTGCAGTACAATGAAGATGGATCTGCATGTTCCTTGACGCCATCATTGCCAAGATCTTCGGCACCAAAAACGAGCGCGAGCTGAAGGCGATGCGCCCCCTGGTCGAGGCCATCAACGCGCTCGAACCCAGGATCCGGCAACTCAGCGACCAGGAACTGGCCCATAAGACCATCGAGTTCCGCGAAAAGCTCGCCCAGGGCGCCACCCTCGACGATCTCCTCATCGAAGCCTTCGCCGTCGTCCGCGAAGCCGGCCGCCGCATGCTCAACATGCGCCACTTCGACGTCCAGTTGATCGGCGGCATCGTCCTTCATCGCGGCAAGATCGCCGAAATGAAGACCGGAGAGGGCAAAACTCTGGTCGCCACCCTGCCCGTCTACCTCAACGCCCTAGAGGGCAAGGGCGTCCACGTCGTCACCGTCAACGATTACCTGGCCAAGCGCGACGCCGAGTGGATGGGCAAGATCTACAAGTTCCTCGGCATGTCGGTGGGCGTCATCGTGCATGAGCTGGACGACGCCGAGCGCCGCCGTGCTTACGCCTGCGACATCACCTACGGCACCAACAACGAGTTCGGCTTCGACTACCTGCGGGACAATATGAAGTTCCGCCTCGAAGACTGCGTCCAGCGCACCCACCACTACGCCATCGTCGACGAGGTCGACTCGATCCTCATCGACGAAGCCCGCACCCCGCTCATCATCTCCGGACCCAGCGAAGAATCCACCGACAAATACTACAAGGTCAATCAGATCATCCCCAAGCTGGTCCGCGGCGAGGTGATCGAAGGCAAGGAGCCCGGCGAAAAGTATTACACCGGCGACTACACCGTCGATGAGCGTCACCGCACCGTCGCCCTCACCGACGAAGGCTTCGACAAAGCCGCCCGCCTGCTCGGCCTCAAGAGCTTGTGGGACATCGAGACCATTGAGTGGAAGCATCACGTCGAGCAAGCCCTGAAGGCCCACGTGCTGTTCCACCGCGACAAGGACTACGTCGTCAAGGACGGCCAGGTCATCATCGTCGACGAGTTCACCGGACGCCTTATGCCCGGGCGCCGGTGGAGCGATGGCCTCCACCAGGCCATCGAGGCCAAAGAGGGCGTCCGCATCGAGCGAGAAAACCAGACCCTGGCCACCATCACCTTCCAGAACTACTTCCGCATGTACAAAAAGCTGGCCGGCATGACCGGTACAGCCGATACTGAGGCGGCCGAGTTTCAGAAGATCTACAACCTGGATGTGGTGGTCATCCCCACCAACCGCCCCCTGATCCGCATCGAGTACCCGGACGTCGTCTACCGTACCGCCGAAGAGAAGTTCCGTAACGCCGCCAAGGAAATCAAGGCCTGCCAGGAGCGAGGCCAGCC
>JAIMAR010000055.1 GCA_023511855.1 Bryobacteraceae bacterium | reverse complement strand
GGGGGGCGTCCCGAACGTAGTTGAAGGTTGGTGGCAGACGGCGGCCGGCTTCGATGAGAATCCGGTTGACGAAAACCCTGAATCCGAAAGGAGCCAACCGCCTTGAGTAAAAGGTATCAGATCGTCACGCGCGCCGCCAAGGAGTCGGCCGCGGTCATCGAGCAGTTCTGTCAAGCCAATGGGCAGATTCTGCTGCCCATCGTCAACATGATCCAGAGCGCGAGCCAGGTCGTCGATCGTGTGGTGCATGAGATCGGCGTCAAGACGCTGGAGGTGATCCTGGCCCTGAGCGCCGAACAAGTCGCCGGTCCGCGCACCCCCGGCAAGGCCAGCGGGGAGATCCGGCACTACGGTTCGCAATGGGGGCGGGTCCAACTGGCCGACCGGAAAGTGCGGCTGAAGCGGCCGCGGTTGCGCCACAAGACCGACGGCGAGGTTCCCATCCCGGCCTACGAGGTCTTGCGCAAGAATCGGGTCTTAGGCCAGTACATGCTGGGGGCGTTGATGCGTGGTCTTTCCACGCGCGAATACCACGAGGTGCTGCCCAAAATGGCGGAAACGGTGGGCGTCTCGCGCAGCGCCGTCAGCCGACAGGCGATCGAGGCCAGCATCGAGCAGCTCAAGCAATTACAGGAACGGCGCTGGGATCAGGTGGAAATCCTGGTCATTTATATCGATGGCCAGCGCTTCGCTGAGCATCACATTCTCAGTGCGGTGGGCGTGGACCTGGAAGGCCGCAAGCACGTTCTAGGGATCGCCTGCGGGGCGACGGAAAACGCGGCGGCGGTCAAGCAACTGCTCACCGGGCTGCGCGACCGGGGGCTGCCGACCGACCGCCAGTATCTGTTCATCATCGACGGCGCCAAAGCCCTCCGCACCGCGATCGAGGAAGTATTCGGCCACGAGCAGCAGGTGCAGCGGTGCCGCAACCACAAAATCGAGAATGTCATGAAGGAACTGCCCAAGGAACAACAGGAGCAGACGCGCCGGCTGATCCGTGCAGCCTTCAAGCTTTCCAGTGCCGAAGAAGGCGAGAAGCGGCTGGAGCAGATCGCGCGTCCACTGGAGTGCGACTACGCTTCCGCGGCCCGCAGTCTGCGGGAGGGTATGAAGGAGATGTTCACCTTGCAGCGGCTCAAGATTCCCGCCAGCCTGCACAAGTGTCTGGCGACGACGAACCTGATCGAAAGCCCGCATAGCGGCGTCCGGAAGAGGACCCGCCATGTGTGCCGCTGGCGGGATGCGGACATGGCGGAGCGTTGGGCGGCTTCCGCCTGGCTGCTCACCGAGAAGCATTTCCGCCGCATCGATGGTCACCGGGAGTTGTGGGCCCTGGCAGCGATCCTGGGCCGTGCAAGTGGTGCGGCGAAGAAAGAGAAAGTAGCGTAAGATGGATCCAGCCGTTCATCGCCAGCCTTCAACTAAACGTGGGACATCTCCTCGGACGGCGCCTTGGTTTGGATCGGCTATGCCGATGGGCTTTTTCCAGCGCCTCACGGCTGTGATATAGTCGTTGCTGCCCGAGGATGCGAACAGCACGGGGGCCCGCATTCCTCAGTGCATAGATTCAGGAGGTAGAACTGTGCGCAGAGTGAAAACGGACTATCGTGCTTTTGGAACTGTGCTCGCGGCGGGTGCCCTCGCAGCCATCCTGTTGGCGGCGCAACCCCAGACTAATTCGCTGGAACAGAACTTCAAGAATCCTCCCGACAGCGCCAAGCCGCGCGTCTGGTGGCACTGGATGAACGGCAACATCACCAAGGAAGGCATCAAGCTGGACTTGGAGTGGATGAAGCGCGTTGGCATCGGCGGTTTTCAGAACTTCGACGCCGCGTTGAATACACCGCAGATCGTCGAAAAACGACTGGTATACATGACCCCCGAATGGCGTGACGCCTTCCGTTACGCTGCTACGCTGGCCGACCAGCTCGGGCTGGAGATGGCGATCGCGGGCTCGCCCGGCTGGAGCGAAAGCGGCGGGCCTTGGGTCAAGCCCGAGCAGGCGATGAAAAAGTACGTTTGGAGCGAAACCGTATTGGAGGGAGGACGCCCGTTCTCAGGCACGTTGCCGAAGCCGCCTGCTGTTCCGGGAACCTACCAAAACATCCCTGCCGGCCCAGGGAGGGGCGGCGCCCCACCGCCGCCGGATTTCTATGTGGATGTGGCGGTTGTCGCATTCCGGGCGCCGGCCGCGGAAAGGTCCATGGCCGATCTTCGGCCGAAGGTCACCTCCAGCGGCGGTTCCTTCGCTCTTTCGGCGCTCACCGACGGGGACTTGGTTCAATCGGCCTTGCTGCCTGCCGCGCCTGTGGGCGAGAAGGCTTGGATTCAGTTTGAGTTTGACGCACCCCAAACTTTCCGGGGCTTGACCCTGGTGACCGGTGGCGGCGCGGGCCGGGGCATGGGCGGCGGCCGTGGCGGCGCCGTCACGGGTCCGGAACTCGAAGTCAGCAACGACGGCGCTTCGTTTCGCACGGTGGCCGTCGTAGCGGGCGGAGCGCGGACGATCAGCTTCCCTCCGGCGAGCGGGCGGTTCTTCCGGGTCAGCTTCCGGACGCCGGAACCGGCGCCCGCCCGAGCCGGAGGCGGGTTCGGAGGCATGGCGCCTCCCGCCGGCGCAGGCCGCGGCGCGCAGGCCGGTCCGGCGGGCACGCAGATCGCGGAGCTGGTGCTGCACACCTCCGCCGTGGTGAACCGCTTTCAGGACAAGGCCGGGTTCTCCTCAGCCGCCAACCTGTACGCCGTGGAGACGCCCGAGGCGGACAAGTCGGCGGTCGTGGCCCGCGCCGACGTCGTGGATCTCACTTCCCGCATGCGGCCGGACGGCTCGCTCGATTGGACTCCGCCGCCGGGCCGTTGGATCGTCCTCCGCATGGGCTACTCGCTCACCGGCCGCATGAACCATCCGGCCTCGCCTGAGGCTACCGGCCTCGAAGTCGACAAGCTGAGCGCCAAACACGTCCGCGCTTACTGGGACCACTATCTCGGCCTGTATCAGGAAACCCTGGGCAACTTGATGGGCAAGCGCGGCCTCGGCTACGTGATCACCGATAGCTGGGAAGCCGGGGTGCAGAACTGGACCGAAGAGATGATGGCCGAGTTCCAGAAGCGCCGCGGCTATGACATGCGCCCCTGGCTGCCGGTGCTGGCGGGCCGCGTCGTGGATAGCGCCCAGGCCAGCGAACGCTTCCTCTGGGACTTCCGCAAGACCATCGCGGAGCTGACCGCGGAGTATCACTACGACCAGCTCACCGAGATCCTGCGCCGCCGCGGCATGGCCCGTTACACCGAGTCCCACGAAACCGGCCGGGCCTTTATCGCCGATGGCATGGACGTCAAGCGCACCGCCGCCATTCCGATGAGCGCCATCTGGACCGGACGCGGAGGTCCGTCGGTCGAACTGGCTAGTTATAACGCCGACATCCGCGAGTCGGCTTCCGTAGCGCATATCTACGGCCAAAACCTGGTGGCCGCCGAATCCCTCACGGCCGGCAGCGGCGCCTACACCTTCTCCCCGGAGACCCTCAAGCCCACCGCCGACGCGGCACTTGCCAACGGATTGAACCGCTTTGTAATTCATACCTCCGTGCATCAACCGGTCACAGAAAGGATGCCCGGGCTGAGCCTGGGTCCGTTCGGCCAGTGGTTTACCCGGTTGGAGACGTGGGCGGAATACGCCAAACCCTGGCTGACTTACCTGTCCCGCAGTTGTTACATGCTCCAACAGGGGCGGTTTGCTGCCGACGTCCTTTATTACTACGGCGAGGACAGCAATATTACGGCCCTGTTTGGCAACCAGCCCCCTCCCGTCCCACAAGGCTTCGGTTACGATTTCGCCAGCTCCGACGTCATCCTCAACCGGCTCTCGGCATCCAGCGGCCGTCTGACGACACCCAGCGGCATGAACTACCGGCTGCTGGTCCTCGACGCCAACGCCCGCAAGATGCCGCTGGCCGTTTTGCGGAAGATCCGGGACTTAGTGAACGCCGGCGCCAGCGTGGCGGGGCCCAAGCCCACCGACAGCCCCAGCCTCAGTGACGACCAGGCCGAGTTCAAGGCCATCGCCGATCAGATGTGGGGCGCCGCCCAGGGTGAACGCGCGTTCGGAAAGGGCAAGGTTTTCGCCGGCTGGAGCGCGGAACAGGCCTTGGCGGCGTTGAAGGTCGAACCGGACTTCACCTACAGCAAGCCGAATCCTGACACCTACCTCCTGTTCGTGCATCGCACCCTGCCCGGGGGAGAAATCTACTGGGTCAATAACCGGCAGAACCGCGCCGAATCGGTGGAGGCCAGCTTCCGGGTGCAAGGGAGGGCCGCCGAGATTTGGCGTCCGGACTCGGGCTTGATTGAGCCCGCCGCCTATCGCACCGAAGGCGGCCGCACCATCGTGAAGCTGGAGTTGGAGCCGCATGACGCCTTGTTTGTCGTCTTTCGCCGTCCTGGCCCGGCCTCCCGCAGCCTGCCGGCGCGGAAGTTGGAGGCGGTCGCCGCTGTGGACGGCCCCTGGGACATCTCCTTCCAGCCGGACCGCGGAGCGCCCGCTCAAATCCGTCTCGAGAAGCTCATCTCCTGGACCGAGCACTCCGATCCCGGCGTGAAGTACTTCTCGGGCACGGGGACGTACGCCAGGACCATTCAAGCGCCCAAGGAGTGGTTCCAGAAGGGCGCCCGGTTGTGGTTGGACTTGGGTGCGGTGAAGAACCTGGCCGAGGTCACGCTGAACGGCAAATCACTCGACATTGTTTGGAAGCCGCCGTTCCGTGTGGACGTCACCGAAGCCCTCAAGCCCGGCGCGAACCGTCTGGAAGTCAAGGTCACCAACTTGTGGGTCAACCGCATCATCGGCGACCAACAGCCGGGGGTGACCCGCAAGTACACCTTCACCTCGCAGCAGTTCTACAATGCCAATTCGCCCCTGCTTCCGAGCGGGCTGTTGGGGCCGGTCCAATTCTTGCGGGAGGGGCAAGCGCCGTAGGAGAATTCGGGGGCGGTCCTTGCGCATAATGGGAGCTCGATGTCTCCGGCCCGAAGGACCGCTTTCGAAATCCTGCTGCTCGTTGAGCGGGGCGGATTCGCCGCCGATCTGCTGCACGCGCGCACGGCGGGTCTGAGCCCGGCCGACGCCGCCCTCGCCTACGAGATCACCCTGGGCTGCCTGCGCCGCCAGCCGCAGCTCGACTGGCGCATCGAGAAACTCAGCGGCCGCCCGGCGGCGCGCCTGGACCCGGAAGTCCGCATCGCGCTGCGCATGGGACTCTACCAGTTGCACCATCTGGACCGCGTGCCGCCTCACGCCGCCGTCAGCGAGAGCGTGGAGCTGGTCAAGCAGAGCCGGAAACGCTCGGCCGCCGGGCTGGTCAACGCCGTGCTGCGCAAAGCGCCCCAGCAGAATGTCGAATGGCCGGACCGCGCCACCGAACTCTGCTTGCCCGCCTGGTTGCTGGAGCGCTGGGAGAAGCACTACGGGCGGGAGGCCGCCGGGCGCATGGCGCGAGCTTTCCTGGAACCGCCACCGACTTACGTGCGGATCACCTCGGCCGGGGCGCGGATTCAGGACCTTGGCGCGCAGTCGATCGTGCCGTTGCTGGATCTGAAGCCTGGGCTTCGCGTGCTCGACCTGTGCGCCGCGCCGGGCAACAAGACCGCGCAGGCGCTGGAAAGCGGCGCCTGGGTGGTGGCGGCGGATGTGCACCCGCGCCGCTTGGCGGGCTTGAAAACGCTCGGCTGCCCGCTGGTGGTCCTCGACGGAACCCGCCCACTGCCTTTCGGCAAACCATTCGACCGGATCCTGGTCGACGCTCCCTGCTCAGGAACCGGCACTCTGGACCGGAACCCGGAAATCAAATGGCGGCTCAAACCGGAGGACTTGCCGAGGCTTCATAACAAGCAGGTCCGGCTGCTGTCCAATGCGCTGAAGCTGCTGGCGCCCGGCGGTCGTCTGGTCTACTCGACCTGCTCGCTGGAGCCGGAAGAGAATGAGGCGGTGGTCGAGGAGGTCCTCGGCGGGCCGCCTGAGTTCTGGGCCAAGCGCCTCCCCGGCTTCGATCCCGGCGACGGCTTCTTTGCGGCTGTGATAGGATCGACTTAGCTTCATCGGCATGGCTCAAATCGTTCCATCTATCCTCTCGGCGGATTTCGCGCGCCTGGCCGAGGAGATCGCCAAAGTCGAGCAGGGCGGCGCCTCCATGCTGCACGTCGATGTCATGGACGGCCACTTCGTCCCGAATCTGACCATCGGCCCCCCCGTGGTGAAGTGCATCCGCAAAGTCACCCGGATGACTCTTGATGTGCACCTCATGATGACGAACCCGGAACCCTTCGTCGCTGCTTTCGTCGAGGCGGGAGCAGATCAGATCTCCGTGCATCAGGAGGCTTGCCCGCACCTGGACCGGGCTTTGCGCCTGATTCAGAGCGAGGGCGCGCTGGCGGGAGTTGTCCTCAACCCGTCCACGCCGATTACAATGTTGGAAGAGGTCCTGGGAACAGCCGACTTCGTGCTGTTGATGAGCGTGAACCCCGGCCTGGGAGGCCAAAAGATGATCCCCAGGGCTTTGGACAAAGTTCGGTCTCTGGCGTCGCGGAGGGAAGAGTTAGGCTTGAAGTTCCCCATCGAGATCGATGGAGGCGTCACCGAGGAGAACCTCGCCGAGGTCGTCCGGGCGGGCGTGGATTGGGTGGTCGCCGGAGCAACCGTCTTCTGCAACCCGGATCCGGCGGCGACGGTGGCTCGCATGCAACAGATTGCGGCCAACGCGCCGGCGCTGCGGACCTGAGGCGGTCTGAGAGTGGAGAAGCCTATGCGGCAAATCAACAGATTCTGGGCAACGGTTCTGGCGGGAATCGTCCTGGCGGGGTTGCTCACCTCCTGCGGCTTCCGCCGCAAGAAGTACGAGAACCCCATCACCAAGGACACGATGCAGCCCGACAAGATCCTGTTTGACAAGGCCATCCGGGACATCGAGAAGGGCCGCTACGACGTCGCACGGCTGACCTTGCAGACCTTGATCAGCACGTACGAATCCAGCGAGTTTTTGGCGAAGGCCAAGCTCGCCTTAGCCGATAGCTGGTTCCGGCAAGGAGGCGCTTCCGGCTACGCCAACGCCGAAGCCGAGTACAAGGACTTCATCCTCTTCTACCCCATGCTCGAAGAAGCCGCCGAAGCGCAGCAGAAGATCTGCATGATGCGTTACCGGCAGATGGAGAAGCCGGACCGGGATCCGGAACAGGCCATGAAGGCCGACGAGGAATGCCGCGCGGTGCTGACCCAGTTCCCCAACAGCAAGTTCGCGCCGCAGGTTGAGCAACTGCTCCGCAACATCCAGGAAGTGCTCGCCGAGCACGAGTACCGGGCCGGCAACTTCTACTTCACCAAGGGATCCTACGTGGCTGCGGCCAACCGCTTGCAAGGGCTCACGGACCACTACCCGCTGTACAGCAAGGCTGATGAGTCGTTGTGGAAACTTGGAGAATCGTACTCCAAACTCGGCCCGAGGTTCAATTCCCGCGCCGCCGCCGCCTATAGCAAGATCGTCCAATACTACCCGCTTAGCCCTTACGTCGAGGACGCCCGCAAGAAACTGGCGGCGCTCGAGCAGCCCATCCCGGATCCGGATCCGGTGGCCTTGAACCGCATGAAGTACGAGCTCGCCAACCGGCAGAAGCCGGGCCTCATGAGCCACTTCTGGGGCATCTTCCGTAAAGGCCCCGATGTCTCGATGGCCGCCAAATCCGGCGCCCCGGCCAACTCGCTGCTGCGGCCTCCGATCCCGGTCAGCGTTCCTGGGGAAGCTGCGGGAACTGCGCTCGGTTCCGATGTGACCGTTTCGACCTTGCCGGACAGCGGAGCGCTCGAGCAGTTACCCGACGCCCGGCAAAGACCTCCGGCCGGACAGCCCGAAACGAATCCGCCTAAGCCCGCTCCATGAGCCGTATCCTGCTGGCAGATGACAGTCCGCACGCTCAGCGAATGGGCGAGCTGATCCTCCGCGACGAGGGTTACGAGGTGGTCACCGTCACGGACGGGGAAACGGCTCTGCTTCGCCTTGCCGACGTCGACCCCGACGTGATTCTGGCTGACGCCCTGCTTCCCTCCAGGGACGGCTACGAGATCTGCCGCTATGTGAAGAGCCAGCCCCGTTACCGCCACGCCCGGGTGGTGCTCACGGCCGGCGCCCTGGAGCCCCTGGATGAGGCCGAGGCCGCACGCCTTGGCGCGGATGCAACCGTGCGCAAGCCATTTGAGGCCAGCGTGCTGTTGCAGACGGTTCGGAGTCTCGTCGAGGCCGCCACCCAGCAGCGAGCCGCCGTTGCGGCGCAAACTCTGGAAGAGAAGCCCGAGGAGTCCCCCTCTTTGGAGGCTGCTGACCCGGCCCAAGCGCCGCCCACCTCTGAGCCCCACCCACAGGTGGTGGCCCACGCCCCCGTAACCTCAGTCTCGGGGCCGGATGCCGAAGAGGTCCGCGCGGCGGTCACCTTGGCGCTGAACGAGGCCTTCTCGGAAATAGCGGATGAGCTCGCGGCCAAGGTGGTCAAATACCTTCAGAAGGCATGAGCACACGCCGCGGTCCGGCGCAATTCACTGCCAACCAGAGAGAAGATCTACACCATCGCGTGCCGGAGTCCGCGCTCCACACGCCGCGTGGCTCGTTCGCTTACCAGTTCGGCGATCCGCCCCAATAGCTCGGGCAGGTCTTCCGGCTCGATGAGAACCGTGCCGCTGTTGTTGCGCCGTGTCTGGCGGGCATCCCGGTAAGTGGTGATCAGCGCCGTGGCGGGCTTGTATTCCATCAGCCGGGCGTGAGCCAAAACCTTCAGGCCCGACTCGGGCGATTCCATGTGCAGATCGGTCAAAACCAGCTCGTATTCGGACTCTTCGAGCTTGCCGATGGCCTCGGCGGCGCTGGCGGCTGCTTCCACATGATAGCCGCCGGCCTTCAAAACCGTTTGCAGAGTGAGGCGGGAGGTGGGATCATCATCCACCAGGAGGATTCTGGCAAGCTCTAAAGCCGGCTGCCGGGAGGGTGACTGCTTTGCCATTCAAATGCCTTTCTTGTCTCTTTAACTCCAATATACCCCAGAACGGCCCGTTTCCCACCCCCGGAATTTGCCAATTTGTCCTGTTACGTACATCCTATTTGATTATTACAATATTAATTTTTTTTATCGAAAAACGCCAACCCCACCCTTTGCTGTATGCTAATTGAGAACGTTGCGTCCGAAAAGGACGGTTCGTCTTTACCGCAAGGAATGGTTTTGGTGGCCCCTCGGTCCTTCCGGAAGGGAAGTGTGGCTCTGTTGTGCGCCGCTGGTTTGCTCGCCGGCGCTTCGGGCTGCTCTTTCCGGCGCTTTGCCGTAAACCGCGTTGGGGATGCGCTGGCCTCCGGCGGCTCCACCTACGCCAGCGACGACGATCTGCAACTGGTGGGAGACGCGCTGCCGTTCGGGTTGAAGCTCATCGAGAGCCTGCTGGCGGAGTCACCCCGGCATCGAGGACTCCTCCAGGCGGCTTGCGAGGGATTCACGTCCTATGCCTATCTTTACGTTCACCGGCCGGCCGATGAGCTGGCGGTCACGGACCTGGAGGCAGCGGGACGGCTGCGCGCGCGGGCGCGGCGTCTTTACCTTCGGGCACACCGCTACGGGATCCGGGCGCTCGAGGTGAGCTATCCAGGCATAGGCCAGCGGCTGGAAACAGATCCCAAAGCCGCCGTCACCGGGTTCCGCAAGCGCTCGGAGGTTCCGGTTCTATATTGGACCGCGGCCTCGCTGGGGCTGGCGATCTCAGTTTCCAAGAATGAGGCGGCCATGCTGGCCCGTCTTCCGGAAGTGGAGGCGCTGCTGGAACGGGCCCTGGAGCTCGATGAGAGCTGGCAGCAGGGGACGCTTCACGAATTCGCGATCGTGTTTGCGGCGGCGAAACCGGCGCAGGCGGATTATGGCATGATGGAGAAGCATTACCGGCGGGCACTGGAGCTGAGCCGGGGCAAACGCGCCGGGCTGTTTGTGTCCTACGCCGAAGCTTGGGCCGTCCCGCGGCAGGACCGGCAGGCCTTTGAGTCGCTGCTGAAGCAGGCGCTGTCGGTGGACCCGGATGCGTACGAAGCGGGGCGGCTCCAAAACATCGCGGCCCGCGAGCGCGCTGCCTGGCTGCTGGAACACGCCGACGAGTTCATCCTGCCGCCGCCGTCCGAAGGAGGAGAAGGGCAATGAAGAGATTGCTGCTCGGGGCGCTGCTCGTGTGGCCTTTGGCTGCTAGCGCCCAGACCATTGTGATCAACGTGGGCACAGTGGCCCCCGAAGGCTCCCCCTGGCACCAGATCTTGCAGCGGACCCGGGAGGATTGGATGAAGATCTCGGGTGGAAAGTACACCATGCGGATCTATCCGGGCGGGACGCTGGGGGACGAGGAGTCGATGATCCTGAAGGCGCGCCTGGGACAGCTCCAGGCTGTCGGCCTTTCGGGCGTGGGCCTGGCGCGGCTGGAACCTGGCGTGGCCTGCCTGCAAATCCCCATGTTGATCGAATCTTACGAAGAGTTCGATTACATTCGGGACCGCGTAGCGCCCAAACTCGAGGCGTTGATTGAGAAGCGCGGCTTCATTACTTTGCACTGGAGCGACGTCGGCTGGGTGCATTTCTTCACCAAGACCCCGGTGCGCACACCGTCCGAGCTGCGCAAGTTGAAGCTGTTCACCTCCGCGGGCGATCCGGAGGGGGAAAAGCTGTACCGCGAGTTCGGCATGCAGGTGGTGCCCCTGGCCATTACGGACCTGCTGCCCTCGCTCCAAACCAACCTGATCCAGGCCTTTGACGTGCCCCCGCTGTTCGCCCTGCTGGACCAATCCTTCGGCGCGGCGAAAAACATGATTGACCTGAAGTGGGCGCCGCTTTCCGGGGCCACCGTGCTCAGCCGCAAGGCATGGGAGAAGATCCCGGAAAACCAGAGGGCAGAATTTCTGAGAGCAGCGCGGGCAGCGAGCGAGAAGGCCCGTGCGGAGATCCGTAAGCTCGGCGAGGATGCGGTTGGAGAGATGCAGAAGCGGGGCCTGAACGTGGTGAAGCTGGACGCGGCGGCCCGCGCCGAGTGGCAGAGGGAGGCCGAAAGCGCCTATCCCAAACTCCGCGGGCGGGTCATTCCCGAGGACCTGTTCGACGAAGTGGTGCGCTTGCGCAACGAGTACCGGGCGAAGAAGAAAGCGGGCGGGGCTTGATGGTGGGCCGGCTCATCGCCGAGAAGCTGCGCGGGGCGGAAAACTTCATCTCGATCGCCGCCCTGGCGCTGATGTCGGCACTGCCGCTGATCGAAATTGCGGCCCGGAAAACCACGGGCACGGGAATTCCCGGCTCCATCCCGATGGTCCAGCACTTAACGCTGTGGATCACATTCTTAGGGGCAGCCCTGGCCGCCCGCTCCGGCCGCCTGCTGGCGATCTCGACCGCCACCTTTCTCCCCCCGCGCGCCAAGGCGGCGACTCAACTGGTCACCATGTCGCTTGGCAGCGTAGTGGCGGGGTGCCTGACGGCGGCAAGTTGGAGCCTGGTGATGGTGCAGCGGGAGACGGCGGATCGCTTTGCCTGGGGAATCCCGACCTGGACGGCGATGGCCATCATGCCCGCGGGGTTCGCTGCGGTTACGGCGCGGATGATCTGGCGCGCGGCGGCCGGCTGGCGCGGACGGCTGGCCGCTTTGCTCGTGGTGGCGGCGGCTCTGGGGGTGATTCACACCTTGGGCGAGAACCCGAACCCCGCCTTGGCGTTTCCGCTGGGCCTGGTGATATTGGCGGCCACCGCCTTGGGCATGCCGCTGTTTGCGGCGCTGGGAGGGATCGCCCTCCTGATGTTCTGGCTCAACGGCGTTCCGGCGGCGGCGGTGCCTGCCGAGACCTACCGGCTGAGCGCTTCGCCCATGCTGCCCGCCATTCCTTTGTTCACCCTCGGCGGCTATATCTTTTCCGAGGGAGGAGCGACGCGGCGGTTGCTGCGCGTATTCACGGCGCTGGTGGGCTGGATGCCGGGCGGCTTGGCCGTGGTCACCTGCCTGCTGCTGGCGTTTTTCACTCCCTTTACCGGGGCCTCGGGGGTGACCATTCTCTCGATTGGCGGCTTGTTGCTGCCCATGCTGCTCAAGGCCCGGTATGCCGAGAGGACCGCCACCGGCTTGGTGACGGTCTCCGGCTCCATCGGCTTGCTGTTTCCGCCCAGCCTGCCGGTGATCCTGTACGGCATCTACGCCCAGACCCCGATTGACAAGCTCTTTCTGGCGGGCCTGCTTCCAGGCTGCCTGCTGGTGGCTGCGGTGGCGTGCTGGGGCGCGTGGCGGGGCTGGCGCAGCGGCGCGGAGCGCACGAGTTTCGACGCCCGCGAGGCCGGCGCGGCCCTCTGGGAGGCCAAGTGGGAGCTCTTGCTGCCGGTGGTGGTGCTGACCGGCATCTTCGGCGGCTTCGCTACGCTGGTCGAGGCCGCGGCCCTGACGGTGCTGTACGCCATCGTAGTGCAGTGTTTCGTCTACAAGGACTTGAAGCCCTGGGGTGACCTCTCCCGCATTGCCGTCGAGTGCGCCACGCTCTCGGGCGGCTTCCTCATCATCCTGGGAGCGGCGCTGGGATTCACTAACTACCTGGTCTACGCCGAAGTTCCCATGCAGGCGATGCAGTGGGTCCGGTTGCACATCGATTCCCCGCTGCTATTCCTGCTGGCGCTCAACGGGTTCCTGTTGATCGTGGGCGCGCTGATGGACATCTACTCGGCCATCCTGGTGGTGGTCCCGCTGATCACGCCCGCGGCGCAGGCTTACGGCATCGATCCGGTGCATTTGGGCATCATCTTCCTGGCGAACCTCGAGCTGGGCTACCTGACTCCGCCCATCGGAGCAAACCTGTTCCTGAGTTCCTACCGCTTTAAGCAACCCCTGGGGAGGATCCTGGTCTCCACGGCTCCGTACACTCTGATCCTGCTGGGGGTGGTTCTCCTCATCACCTACCTGCCGTACTTGTTGCGACTGTGACCTGGCCCAAGGCGTGTGGCGCGGGTACAATCCTCCGGCGCGATGGAGGCAGCGGAGTGATGGGATCCGGCTCAGCGTTCCACCGGGGGTTGGCGAAACACCACGGCCGTCGCGCCCCAGCCGCCGGCTTCGGGCGGCGCATCTTCGTAGGAGTCGACAAAGGGCGTGCGCGCGAGAATCGAGCGCACGATCTGGCGGCGCACGCCCGTTCCGCGGCCGTGAATCAGGCGCACGAAGCGGAACCCTAAGGCGTAAGCCTCGCGGAGATACTCTTCCACCACCGGTTTAAGGTCCCGGTCGGGCACGGTGTGCAGGTCGAAGACGTCGGTGACCGGAATGCGGACCGGTTCCTCTTCGAACGGCTGTTCCACGGACATAGGATATCCTGGAGCTTTAACCGGCATGAAAAGGCACTTGGTTGTACTCCTGTTGAGCGCCCTGATGGCCGTCTCCGCCGCCGCTCAGGCTCTGCCCGCGGCTCCGACCGACAGCGCGCTGTTTGCCAGCATCGGGCGCATCCTTCAAACGATTGAAGAGATCACGGGTCTGAAGGCGCTGAAGCCGGTCCAGCATGAGCTGATTGGCCGGGAGCAGGTGAAGAAGTTTCTGGAGGACCGAATCCGCGAGGAGGTGAAGCCGGAGGAACTGAGGGCGGAGGAACTCACACTCAAGAAGTTCGGCTTCGTTCCGCCGGAGTTCGACTTAAAGAAGACCACCGTGGAACTGCTCACCGAGCAGGCGGCTGCGTTTTACGATTACCGGAAAAAGCGATTGTACATTCTGGATTCCCAGGACACGGCGCTGCAACAGATGGCGCTGGTGCACGAGCTGGCGCACGCCCTGGCCGATCAGCATTTCAATCTGGACAAGTACATCCGGAGGGGGCGGGAAAGCGACGACGGGGCCATGGCCCGGCTGGCGGTGATGGAAGGGCAGGCCATGTGGATCATGGCGGAGAGCATGGCCAAGCAGATGAACTTGTCCCTGAGGAACTCCCCGGCGCTGGCCGAGTACATGGGGCGGGAGATGAGCGCCTCGGCAGGCCAGTTTCCGGTTTTTGAGAACGCGCCCCTTTACATCCAAGAGACCCTATTGTTCCCGTATACCAAGGGAATCCTGTTCCAGCAGGCGTTGATTCAGAAGCACGGGCAGGAGGGTTTTGCGCTGGTCTTCCAAAAGCCCCCGTTGAGCACGCGGCACATTTTGCACCCGGAGACGTATTTTGCGGGCGAGAAACCCACCTCGCCGGCGCTGCCGGCGTTGAAGACGGCCCGTGAATACCGCACGCTGGCCGAAGGCTCGATCGGTCAGTTGGACTTGGCGATCCTGTTGCGCCAGTATGTAGGAGAAGCGGAAGCGGCATCTGTGTCGCAGCGTTGGCGGGGCGGCGTCTACCGGTTGTCGGAGCACAAGAAGGACCGCCGGGCTGTGCTGGCCTTTTGTGTGGACTGGGACAGGGAAGACACCGCGCGGGAGTTTCTGGGGCTATACCGGAAGGTATTGGAGGGCAAGTGGAAGAAGGCGGATGTACGGGCGTCTTCCAAGGACGAAATCCGGGGCGCCGGCGACGACGGGCATTTCCTTGTGCGCCGCGCGGGCACGGTGGTGTCCAGCCTCGAGGGACTCAGGCCGGAGGAGGAACGGGCGCAGGAAAGGTAGGCTAACAAGGAGAAGCCACACGATGAGGATGAGCAAATGGGCGGCGCTTGCGCTGGTCTGGATCCTGGCGGCCGGCGCGGCGGCGCAGATTCCCCGGCGGGCGCCGGACTACGCGGTCCAGTTGCTGGACGGAACGAAAGCCCCGCTGGCGTCGCACTTAGGAAAAGTGGTGGTGCTTGCGTTTGTGAATACAGATTGTCCGCATTGCCGCGAGGCTTGCGGATTGATGCAGAAGTTGCAGAATGAATACGGCCCGCGGGGAGTGCAGATGCTGGCGGTGGCCTTTGATCAGCGGGCGCGGCAGGATCTGCCTCAATTCATCCAGCGCAGCGGAGCGAAGTTCCCGATTGGCTACGACACGCCGATGGCGCTGCTCCGGTTTCTGGAGCGGCCGCCGGCCGCGGTGTATGTTCCGATTCTGGTGTTCCTCGACCGGGCCGGTTTCCTTCGGGGGACCTATCTCGGCGACAGCGAATTTGTAGCCAAAGACCTGGAGAAGAATCTGCGTGGGATGATCGAAAAGCTGGCGTCTGAGAAGCCGGGCGGGAGGCGGGGCCTGCGTTTCTAGCCCAAACAGGGCGATGGGAGGCTGGGCTACACTGTAATCGGAGGAGGATGAATTGCTGCGTCCCGGATGGGTTGGTTTGTTGATTTTCGTCTTGTTGTGGTTGCCGGCTGGGGCGGCCACCGCGCCGCGCCCATCACCGGAGTATGCGGTGAAGCTGACCACCGGGCAACAGTTGCTGCTCAGCTCCTACCGGGGAAAGGTGGTGGCGCTGTTGTTCATTTCTACGGACTGCCCGCATTGCGCGGACACCTGTCAGATGATGGAGCGGATCCAGAAGGAGTACGGACCGCGCGGACTCCAGACGCTGGCGGTGGCGTTCAACCCGATGGCGATCATGCTGGTGCCGGAGTTTGTGCAGAGGACGCGGGTCACGTTCCCGGTGGGCTACGATGAGCGGGACCCGGTGCTGAAGTATCTGGGGATCTCCCCGATGCTGAGGCTGTATGTTCCCATCATCGTGTTCGTAGACCGGAAGGGGATGATCCGGGGGCAGCATTTGGGGGACGACAACTTTTTTGCGGCTCAAGAGAAGAACATCCGGGCGACCCTGGAGACTCTCTTGAAAGAGCCAGCGGCGGCGCCCGCCCGAGGAGCCGTAAAGAAAGGTTCCGGAGCGGGAGGCAAATAGGCACGGCCGGAAGGAGGAATTGAGCAGTTGCAGGGGGCCGTAGCGAGGACGTATGCTTCTGTGAAGCAAGGAAGGGGGAGGTTTCCCAAAATGAAAAGAAAGTTATTTGCAATTTCTTTGGCCGCCATTTTTGCGGCAAGCGTCGTGGTGGCGGCGGAGTTCTGGCAAACCAAGAAATTCACGGAGTGGACCGAGAAGGAAGTGAAGAAGATGCTCGAGTCTTCACCCTGGGCCGCCAAGGTCACGGTTCCGATTCCGATGGGCGGACGCGGCGGAGGTGGAGGCGGACGCGGCGGGATGGGCGGCGGAATGGCATTTGTAGCCCAGGATGAGGGCGGCGGAGGCGGCATGGGCGGCGGCGGCGGCATGGGCGGCGGCGGCATGGGCGGCGGCGGCATGGGCGGCGGACGCGGCGGGGCCATGGGCGGCATGGGCGGCGCCAGCTTCACGCCGTCGAAAGACGTCTTCATCCGCTGGCACACGGCGCTGCCGATCAAGCAGGCGATTGCGGTGGCGCGTTTCGGGAAGGAAGCGGAGACCCACGAGGACGCCATCAAGATGCTGACGCGGGAGGAAAACTTCTATGTTGTTGGTGTGGCCGGTGTGCCGGGACGCGGCTTCACGCCGGAAGTGATGAAGGGTGGAGCGCGTTTGAACTGCGGCAAGCTGGCGCCGATCACGCCGATTGATGTGCAGATCGGGCAGGATCCAGGCGGGACCAACATCTTCTTGATCTTCCCGCGCAAGCAGCCCGGCGCGCATGTGTTCACCGTGGAGGACAAGGAAGTGGAAGTGGCCGTGGACGTTCCCAACTTGAAGTTCAAGAAGAAGTTCAAGCTGAAGGACATGGTGTACAACGGCAAGCTGGAGATGTAGGGCTCAGCGGAGGGCCGGAGCCGGCGGCGAGCTTTGCGGCGGGGCGCTCCGCATGGTAGGATGAGTTTGTAACCCACCCGGAGCGGGGACGTAGTTCAGTTGGTTAGAACGCCGGCCTGTCACGTCGGAGGTCGCGGGTTCGAGCCCCGTCGTCCCCGCCATTTCTTTTTTCAGCCTTTTTGAAGCCGCTCGTAGGCCAGCAAGGCGGCTCCTTTCATCGAAGACTGTTCCTCGAAAACGTAGTCGGCGTGCTCCAGCATCCATTTCTTCTTGGCGCGAATCAGAGCGGGATTGACGGCGCCTCCGGTGACATGAACGACCGGTTTGATGGGCTGGACGAGGGAGATCTCCTTGAGGTGTTCACGTTGGTATTCGGCCAATCCGCGCACCAGGGCGGCCAGCATCTCCTCGCGGGTGGTCTCGGGGGTGAGCCCGAGGAACTCGGCTTTGAGCGGGGCCTGGCTGTAACGGGAGCCCATCAGGAATGGGGTATAGGTGACGGTGCTTTCGCGGTCCAGCCATTGCTCCACGGCTTGTGGAAGGAAGTGCCGGTAGAACAACTCCGCGGACATTTCGCTGCAAAAGACGCGATGGAACCACTCGAAGGCCTTGCCCTCGGCGTTCATCACGTAGAGGGTGACCCAGCGCCCGGGGATGACGTGAGCGCGGATGTTGTACTTGGTGGAGGGGTAGCAGCGGTCGAGGCAAACCATGCTAATTTCGCAGGTGCCGTTGACGTTGACGAAATCGCCGGGTTCGCGGATGCCGATGGAATAGGCGGCCAGCACGGCGTCGTTGCCGCCGATGACGACCAGTGGCTGCTTGCGCAGGCCAAGCTCTCGGGCGAGTTCGGGCAGCACGCGGCCGGTGGACTCGGAGGCGGGCAGCAGGCGGGGAAGCTGCTCGAGGCGAATGCCGAAGGCAGAAGCGATTTCGGCGTTCCAGGTAAGGTCGTTGGCGGTGGTGTTGTAAAGGGCGGTCAGGGAGGCCGAGGATGGATCGATGGCGAAAGTCCCCGTGAGCCACCGCGCCATGAAGGTATTGCTGTGGCCGAAGCAGGCGGCTTTCTGGAAAACCTCTGGGCGGTGGTCGCGGAGCCAGAGGATGCTGGCCAGCGAGCAGCCGCCGGCGACGGGCATGTTGCCGGTGGCCTCCAGGAGGGTGCGTAAGCCGATCCGTTCGATGATTTCCGCGGCTTGGGCGCGGGAGCGCTGGTCCAGCATGAGGATGGCCGGATACAGCGGCGCGCCGGTCTCGTCCATGGCGGTGAGGCCGGGCGTCGTGCCGGAGATGCCGATGGCGTCGACCTCAGCCGCCAGCGAGTCGAGCTCGCGGCAGCCCGCGGCAAAAGCAGCCTGCCATTTCTCCGGTTCGATATCGCTGAACTGTCCGTTGTTGTAGGTATTGACCTCGTAACTCTGCGAGAATTGTCCGGCCAGCTTCAAAACGCCGTTTTCCGCGCGGTACACCCCGACCTTCATGCCGGTGGTGCCCACGTCCAAACCCAAGACGGTCACCTAACAAACCTCCCTTCGAACCATTGTATGCTTGTGTTTGAACCGGAGGCGCACATGGTGACAGCAAGCCAACTGCGGGCCGGCATGGCGATCCGCTTCGAAGGAAACATCTACAAGGTGATGGCCGCCGACTATCACCCCGGTCAGGGCAAGATGGGCGGCACAACGCACGCGCGCCTGAAGAACCTGGCCACCGGAACGCTCTGGGAGCACAGCTTCCGTTCGGATCTGAAGCTGGAAGATCTGGCGGTGGAAAAGCAGCCGATGGATTTCCTGTACAGCGACGGCGACGCCTGCCACTTTATGAATCCGGAGACCTTCGAACAGGTCTCGATTCCGGCGGCGGTGATCGGGCCGCAGGCCAGTTTTCTGCAACCGGAGATGCGGGTGGCGGTGGAATTCATCGAAGGCCGGCCGGTGAGTGTGCAGTTTCCCGATGTCATCGAAGTGCGGATCGCCGAAACCGCGCCCCCGGCGCATCAGCAACAGGACAGCACCTGGAAGACGGCCAAGCTGGAAAACGGCGTGGAGATCATGGTGCCCCAGTTCTTGAAAACAGGCGACGTGATCCGGCTCGATTTGGAGACGATGAAATACATGGACCGCGCCAAGAGCGGCGAGAAGAAACGAAGCTGAGCGAGAGCGATCATGACCCCTTCCCTTCCGCAGCAGCCGAAGATTCAGTTGACCGTCACTCCGGATTACCGTGAGGCTTATGCCAACAGCGTCCAGGTGCGATTGAACGTCTGGGACTTTTTCCTGGTGTTCGGGACCGTGAACCAAACCGGACCCGACAGTGTGCAGATCCGGAATTTCCAGGGGATCTACCTAAGTCCCCAACAGGCCAAAGCGCTTTCCAACCTCCTCGTGCAAAACGTCCAGCAATACGAAGCGACGTTTGGCGAAATCAAGCTGGAGCCCCGCACGAGCGAGGGCATCATCCAATAGCGCCGCGCCGGGCCCGTCGGGGCACGGGTCCTATAATGGTACCGATGTCCACTTCTGCAAGCGGATTGGCGCCCTCCGGCGTGCTGGAGAAGTATGAACCGGTAATTGGCCTGGAGGTGCCTGTACAACAGGCGCCCCACTTGGTCAAGCACC
>JAIMAR010000054.1 GCA_023511855.1 Bryobacteraceae bacterium | reverse complement strand
CAGCCCAGAGAAACCAGCCACAAAGCAAACCCAACCAAGAATCCCCACCAACCCGCAGAAGCGGAATCCACTCCACATCCCAGCTCTGCCCGCCAGTCGTCTAGCCTCCAGGCTTGCGCTTGCAACACACCCCAACTCCGTGCTCGCGTTACGAAGCTCTCTCTTCGTGGGGCCGCCGTCCAGACATTCCTGCTGCTCTCGGCGCGTCTCCACCCGCGGCGCCTCTTCGCACCCAGCTCCTTATCTTGTGATGCGCCGTTTCCCGGCCTTCCCGCCGTCAACTTTGGTCCGCCGCTTCCATCGGTGTGGACGTAATTGCCCTGTCACGCCCGTGCTATTTTTGGCTGTATGGAAAAACGGGTGGCACTCTTTGCAGCCTCATTCATATCCCTCTGGTGGCTGGCCGCTCCAGCCGCCGGCCAATCGAGCCATAGCCTTCGCTCCCCCGATCAGCGCATCGAAATCAGAGTCCGGACCGGAGGCAGCAGCATCCAGTACGATGTCCTGCTCAAAGGTAAGCCTCTGCTCCAGAACTCTTCGGCTTCCATCAACATCGACCGGACGCAGCTCGGCCGGAATCAGAAGGTCAAGAAGACCGACCAGCGCAGCGTGGACCAACTCCACCAGCCGCCCGTCCGCCAGAAGTCCGAGCGGATCCGCGAGCACTACAATGAACTCCGCCTTCAAGGCGAAGACGGCCTCACTGCCGTCTTCCGTGCCTACAACGAAGGCGTGGCCTATCGCCTGGAGACCTCTTTGCCCCGCACCGAAGTAAAGGTCTACGGCGAAGAAGCCGTGTTCAACTTCACGGCCGACTACACGGTGTACTATCCGCAGGAGGAATCCTTCTTCTCCCACAACGAGCGCTCCTACACACCGCGCAAGCTCAGCTCGATCCCCGCCTCGGCCATCGCGTCCTTGCCCGCCGTGGTGGACGCGGACGGCGTCAAGGTGGCCATCGCCGAATCGGACATTGAAGACTACCCCGGCCTGTGGCTGCGCGGAACCGCGGGCAGCGGTCTTGCCGCAACCTTTCCGCCTTACCCGCTAAAAGAAAGCCTGAGCAAGGACCGCGACTACCGGGTCACCGAAGCGGCGGATTACATCGCCGTCACCCGCGGCACGCGGGCCTATCCGTGGCGCATCCTGGCCGTCGCCGAAAACGACGGGGACCTGATCACAAACCAACTGGTGTGGCTGCTGGCCAAGCCTTCGCAGATCGCCGATCCCTCCTGGATCCGCCCCGGCAAAGTGGCCTGGGACTGGTACAACGCCAACAACATCTATGGCGTGGACTTCCGCGCCGGCATCAACACTCAAACGTACAAGTACTATATCGACTTCGCCTCTAAGCACGGCATCGAGTACATCATCCTGGACGAAGGCTGGTACAGGCTGGGCAACGTGTTGGACGTCGTTCCGGAGATGAACATCGAAGAGATCGTGGGCTATGGCAAGCAGAAGAACGTAGGCATTATCCTCTGGGTGGTCTGGAAAACCCTGGCGGATCAGCTTCAGCCCGCCCTGGATCAGTACGAGAAGTGGGGAATCAAGGGGATCAAGGTCGATTTCATGCAGCGCGACGATCAAATCGTGATGAAGTTCTATCACGACCTGGCCCGCGAAGCCGCCAAACGCAAGATGCTGGTCGATTTTCACGGGGCGCAGCGGTCCGTGCTGCTGGCCCGGACCTGGCCCAATCTCATCACCAACGAAGGCGTCAAGGGGCTGGAGCACACCAAGTGGAGCCGGGACGTTGAGCCGGAGCACAACGTGACGCTGCCGTTCACCCGCATGTTCCTGGGCCCGATGGATTACACGCCCGGCGCGGTGCTGAACGCCACCAAAGAGACGTTTGCGCCGATCTTCAGCCGGCCCATGGCCCTGGGCACGCGCTGCCATCAACTGGCGATGTATGTCGTCTACGAAAGCCCGCTCCAAATGCTCGCCGATTCGCCTTCTAACTACCTGCGTGAGCCCGAAGCGATGGAGTTCTTGGGCCCCGTGCCCACCGTCTGGGACGAAACCAGGGTGCTCGAGGCGAAGCTCGGGGATTACGTGGCCATCGCCCGGCGGCACGGACGCGACTGGTACATCGGCGCCATGACCGACTGGACGCCGCGCGAGCTGGAAATCGGCCTCAGCTTCCTTCCTGAAGGCAACTTCCAGATGCAGGCTTATCAAGATGGCCTCAACGCGGACCGCATGGCCGGAGATTTCCAACTCGCGAAAAGACAGGTCAACCGGAGTACACGGCTGAAGATCCGGCTGGCCCCAGGCGGCGGCTGGGCGGCGCGCATTCGCCCTTAGCAGAAAAGCCTGGACCAAGCCTGTGAATCCGGAAAGCTGCTCCTACCAGCATCCCGGGCTCCGCCGTACAATGTTTGTTCAGCGCTGAGAGCGCCATTGCGCGACTCCAGCACGGCCGTGATACGGCCGAACATCACTGGCAGGGGTGAGAGTCGAACATGAGCAACAGGTGGTGGATGATTGGGACGATTCTGGTTTGTCTCCTGGTTTGGCCTTTGTGCGCCCAGGAGGAGTCTTATCCGGATCAATATGAGCGCATCTATGTGCCTACGCCCCAAGAGGTCGTCGATGAGATGTTGAAGTTCGCCCAAGTTGGTCCCAACGACGTCCTTTACGATTTGGGCTGCGGCGACGGGCGCATCGTGATCAGCGCCGCCCGGCTGGGCGCGCGCGGCGTCGGCATCGACATTACCCCCGAGCGCATCCAAGAGTCCAATGAGAACGCCAAAGCGGCAGGCGTCACCGACCGGGTCACGTTCATCAACAGTGATTTCTTTCAGGTCGACGTCAGCCCCGCCACGGTGGTGGCTCTGTACCTTCTGCCGGTCACCATGGACAAGCTGCTGCCCAAGCTCCGGAGGGAATTGAAACCCGGCACGCGGATCGTCTCCCACAACTACCAGTTCAGTGAATGGAAGCCGGATAAAGAGATGCAGCTCGACGGCCGCATCCTCTACCTCTGGACCGTCCCGCCGCGGGATTCCGGCTCGAATTCGCAGAAGAAAAACTGAGGCCGCGCCGGAGCTCGGCCGGGAGCTGCCCCCGTTCCACGCTATGATCGGGAGGGAGATCTGTTCATGTACGACGCAGCAATCCAATATCTTCAGATCCGAGTTTCTGGCCGTCCCGAAGTGGCTGTCGTTTTGGGCAGCGGCCTAGGCGGTTTCGCCGATCAACTGGCCGACCGGGTGGAAGTGCCCTACCGAGGCATCCCCGGTTGGCCTCAGTCCACGGCTGCCGGACACGAAGGCAAGCTCACGTTCGGCAAGTTGGGAGAGCGCCTGGTGGCGGTCATGAGCGGCCGGGCGCACCTTTACGAAGGCTACAGTCCGGCGCAGGTGGTCTACGGCATCCGGGTGCTGGGAAAGCTCGGCGTGCGGGGACTGGTGCTCACCAACGCCGCCGGCGGCATCAATCTCTCCTACGAGCCGGGCTCGCTCGTTCTCATCTCCGACCATATCAACCTGCAAGGCGCCAATCCGCTGGTCGGTCCGAATGATGACTCGCTCGGCCCCCGCTTCCCGGATATGACGGACGCCTACTCCCAGCGCTACCGCATGATCGCCCGCGAGGTGGCGGCCCGCCTCGGCCTGCACCTCAAAGAAGGCGTCTACGCCGCCGTTCTCGGCCCCAGCTACGAAACTCCGGCCGAGATCCGCTACCTGCGCACCATCGGCGCCGACATGGTCGGCATGTCCACGGCCGCCGAATGCATTGCGGCCAACCACATGGGCATCCAGGTTCTTGGACTGAGTTGCATCACCAACCTCGCCGCCGGGCTACGCACAGGAAAGGTCTCACACGAGGAGGTCCTGGAGACCGGCGCCCGAATTCAGGCCACACTCAGGCGTTTCCTGACCGAATTGATCCCCCAGCTGGAGGTCTGAGTGGACCCCTTGCTTCAGGCCGCTCTCGACGCCCGCCAGCATGCACACGCGCCTTTCTCCGGCTTCCGCGTCGGGGCGGCCGTGGAAACCGCCGACGGGCGCATCTTCACCGGCTGCAACATCGAGAACGCCACCTATAGCTTGACCCTCTGCGCCGAGCGCGTGGCGCTCGCCAAGGCCCTATCCGAGGGTTGCCGCCGCTTCCGCCGCATCGCCGTGGCCGCCGCAACGAAGGTTCTGACTCCGCCCTGCGGCTCCTGCCGCCAGATCCTGTGGGAATTCTGCCCCGATGCGGAATTGATTCTGGTCAACTTGGAAGGCGCAACCGAGACTTTATTTGTGCGCGATCTGCTCCCGAGACCCTTCGATGCGACGTTTCTCTAAGACCGGCCGCTTGCCTTGCTTCGCCCTCGCGGCCCTGCTCTTGTTGGGCTCCTGCTCCACGGCCCGGCAGGACGCCGACTGGATTTGGTCCGCCGGCGTCGTGCTCACCATGGATCCCACGCGGCGCGTCCTTGAAGACGGCGCCGTGGTGGTGCGCGGCGAGCGCATCGTAGCGGTCGGCCGGCGCGCCGATCTGGAGCGAAGCTACCGCGCCGCGCGCCGCATTCACGTCTCGGAGGCAGTAATCGCTCCGGGCCTCATCAACGCGCACACCCACGCCCCTATGTCCCTGCTGCGCGGTCTGGCCGATGACGTCGCCCTTCAGGACTGGCTTGAAAAGTATGTCTTCCCGGTGGAAGCCAAGTTCGTCTCGCCGGATTTCGTGCGGGCCGGCACGCGGCTGGCCTGCCTGGAGATGGCGCTTGGCGGCGTGACCACCTTCGCCGACATGTACTATTACGAAGACGCCGTCGCGGAAGCCACGCGGGAATGTGGGCTGCGCGGAGTGCTGGGAGAAACGATTCTGAACTTCCCTGCCCCGGATGCTGCCGACTTCCAGCAAGCCCTGGACTACACGGAGCGTTTTGTTCGCCGCTTTCAGGGCGACCCGCTGATCGTCCCAGCCGTCGCGCCCCACGCGCTGTATACCAATTCGGAAGAATCGCTGCGCGCCTCCCGCGCGCTGGCCAACCGCTACGGCGTCCCGCTGCTGACCCATCTCGCCGAGACCCGGCAGGAATGGGACCAGGCCATGGCCCGCTTCGGCAAGTCCCCAGTAGCCGTCTACGAGCAGCTCGGCCTGTTCGAGGGGCCCACCGTGACTGCTCATTGCGTGTGGCTGGAGGAGTTGGATCTCCGAATCCTCAGCCGGCGTGGGGTGGGAGTCGCTCACTGCCCTTCCAGCAATATGAAACTGGCAAGCGGCGTCGCCCCCGTCACCAAGATGCTCGCCGCTGGCATTCCAGTGGGACTGGGAACCGACGGGCCCGGCGGCAGCAATAACGACTTCAACCTGTTCGAGGAGATGGATCTGGCCGCCAAGCTTCAGAAGGTCAGCACCGGCGATCCGCGGGCGCTGCCGGCGATCCAGGCCGTGGAGATGGCCACCATCACCGGGGCGCGGGCTTTGGGAATGGATAGGGAAATCGGGTCGCTCGAGCCGGGCAAGCGAGCCGACTTGATCCTCATCCGCCTGGACGCCGCCCACGCCGTGCCCCTATTTGACCTCTATTCCCAATTGGTCTACGCGCTCAAGGCCAGCGATGTCGAGCACGTCATGGTCAACGGCCGCCTGATCGTTCACTCCGGCAGGATGCTCACCCTCAACAGCCGGGCCGTGCTGCTGGAAGCCCGGCGTCTCCAAAGCCGGATCGCGGGCTCGGTCGGCAAATAGAGTAGAATCGCACAGGAGGGGAAAAATGCCCATTCGTGACATACTGCTGCCCGAGTTCGACCAAGAGATGGCCGGCGCCCGCAAGACCTTGGAGCGGGTCCCGGAGGAGAAGTTCACGTGGAAGCCGCATGAGAAATCCGGAAGCATGGGCTGGCTGGCGGGTCACATCGCGGATATTCCGCAATGGGCCGTGCTGGCTGTCCGTCAGGACTCTTTCGACATGTCGCCCGGCGGTGCGCAGCACGAACCCTCACCCGTTCCCAGCTCCCGCGCGGAACTTTTGGAAAAGTTCGACAGCAACGTCGCCGCAGCCCGTGCCGCCATTGCTGCGGTGGAAGACCAAGCTTTGTCGCAAAACTGGTCGCTGCTGGCCAACGGGCAACCCATTCTGACCATGCCGCGTCTGGCCGTGCTCCGCAACTTCGTGCTCAATCACCTCGTCCATCACCGCGCCCAGCTCGGCGTTTATCTGCGCCTCAACGATATCCCCGTGCCCGCGCTATACGGGCCCTCGGCTGACGAGACCGGGAACTAACCCAAAGGGAATATCCAACATACTCCGGTACCGGATAGCTCCGCGGTTACATTTTGCGCCTGGCCGCCTGAGAGCGCGAGAGATCTGTGTCCGCTTCTCCACTATCAGATGCAGTTCGCTCTTCAGTGGAGAATGCATCCTATGTCGCAACCGGCAGGGCGCGTTGTTGCGTGGTCCGCTGTGACCCTCTCATTGTTCCTGGGCCCCTCGGCAGGCGCAATTCCCCTGGACCGAATCCGGCCGGCGGATTCGCAGGCCGCATCGGTCGCTCCTTATCGCGTGTTTCCGCAGCTTTCCGTGCTCGACGTTCTCGCGAGTCTCCCAGGCACGGCGGCCGTGAAGGGCGAGGCAGGACATGCCGTCCCCCTGCACGCCGTCCATGGGCTTCCCGGCGGGAATCCTCCCAGAACCTATGTGGCTTCGTGGCCAGGAGCCGAGATCGCGCTCATGGAGTTAGCCGAATGCGCCGGTCGCGCCTGTGATTCCGTGGAGATCACTTTCGCCGAAGAACCTCCACTGCGAACTACCCGAATCGAGGGCCTCGTAAAGTTCCAACCGCCCGCCGCCGATCGTAGCGCTGACGGCTCCGATTTCGCGGCCCTGCGATGGCTAGACTGGCTGGACAATCTCACCGAGGACAAAAGCGGCGCTGGCTATCCTTCCTTGGTCTTGGGCGCCTCGGGACTCCTGGGAATCTGGCTGGCCCGCATCAAGCGCCTACGATCCATGTGAGCTATTACGAGGAGCTCGGGCTGGAGCCCACGGCAAGCCCTGCCGAGATCCGGGCGGCTTACAAGCGACTGGCGCGGCTTCTCCACCCAGACCAGCAGACGGACGAAGAGCTTCGATTCCTGGCCGAGCGCCAGATGAAGCGCCTGAATCACATCTTTGAAATTCTAATGGACCCGGTCCAACGCCGCGCCTATGACCAGTTCTGGTCCGGCGCGGGACCGGCGGGGGGACTCTTTGACCGCTACCCGCGGCTGCGGGACGCTGCGCTTTTGGCAGCGGGCGTGGCGCTGGCCGCAGGCCTGATCTGGATGGTGCCCGAGCAGACTCCGGCAGCCCCGCCTTCCGCACCCCAAGCTGCGGTCCGCGAACCGGCGCCAGCGCCACCGCCAACAGCGGAGGCTTTCGATCCGGCCGGGCTGACGCGCCTGTTGCGAACCGAGCTGGCGGAACTCCGGCGTGAGCTGGAACGCGTTCGCACCCAGCGGGACGCCGCCGTGAGAGAACTGACCGTGCTGCGCCACACCGCAGAGCCCTTGCCGCCGGCCGAGCGCAGCCTCCCGCCGCCCGAACCGGCCGCTAGCGCACCCTTAGCAGACGTTTCGGAAACTCCGGTTTTCCCGCCTCCGTCGCTGCGGACTTCTACTGCCATCCCAATTCCCGCGCCGCCGCCAAGCCTGACAGGTTCCTGGGTTTACGTGCCTCCGCGGACCTCCCTCAATCGCCCAGTCCCCTATACCGCCGAGTATGTCGAACTGGTCGTTGTCCAACAGGATGGCATCCTCAAAGGACGCTACCGCGGCCGCTACTACGTCCCCGACCGCCCCATCTCGCCCGAGGTTGCCTTCTACTTTGAGGGAGCCGCCGGCGGCCAGGAAGCGGTGCTTCCCTGGAGCGGCCCCGGTAGCGCCAAAGGCGAAGTCCGGCTGAGGCTCGTCTCGGCCGACCGTTTGCAAATCGATTGGTTTGCCACCGAACTGGGGAGCAAGTTAGGGCTGGCTTCGGGCAGTTCTCTCCTCACGCGCCGCCGGAGTGATTGAACCTGTGTTGACCCAAGCCTCGAGGAATCAGATCATGGCTCAGGCCGCCATTCGGTAAAATGGTTAGCCCGGCTCGCGCCAGATGCAGCCGGTTGGTTGAGGGAAAGGAGGGTTTCCTCATTGCCTGAACTGCGCAAGGACCCCATCACCGGCAGGTGGGTCATCATCGCCGCCGAGAGGGCCATGCGTCCCAGCGATTTTATCCGGCAACCTGCCGTCCCCACCGGTGGCCGCTTCTGCCCGTTTTGCCCAGGCAATGAGTCAAAAACCCCGCCGGAGGTCTTGGCTTACCGGCCGGGCGGGGGCCGTCCCAACGAGCCCGGCTGGACCCTGCGCGTCGTTCCCAACAAGTTCCCCGCCCTGCGCGTGGAAGGCGACCTCAACCGCCAGGGCGAGGGCGTCTACGATCGCATGAACGGCGTCGGAGCGCACGAGGTGGTCATCGAAACCCCGGACCACATGCTCACCTTAAGCGAGCTGAGCGAAAAGCAGGTCGAAGATGTCTTTTGGGCGATGCGCGACCGCATTGTCGATCTGCGCCGCGACAAACGCCTGCGCTACATCATCGTCTTCAAGAATCACGGCGCGGCGGCGGGCGCCACCCTGGAACACACCCACTCCCAGCTCATTGCCCTGCCTGTGGTCCCCAAACGCGCCCAAGAGGAACTGGACGGTTCCCGCCGCTACTTTGATTACCGCGAGCGATGCATCTTCTGCGACATCCTGCGCCAGGAGAGCGACTCCGGCGCTCGCGTCGTCCTGGAGTCCGAGCACTTCTTGGCCATCACTCCCTACGCCTCCCGCTTTCCCTTTGAAACCTGGATCCTCCCCAAGCGTCACTCCTCGCATTTCGAGGCCAGCGAGATTCCCGAAATGCAGAATCTGGGCTGGATCGAGCGCGCCATCTTGAGGAAGATCGATAAAGTCCTGGAGCGGCCGGCGTACAATCTCATGATCCACAGCTCTCCTGTGCAGGAGGGCGCCATGGCCCACTACCACTGGCACATCGAGATCATTCCCAAGCTCACCAACGCCGCGGGTTTTGAGTGGGGCACCGGTTTCTACATCAACCCCACGCCCCCTGAAGAAGCCGCCCGCTTCCTGCGCGACGTGGGGCTGGTCTGAACGGCGTTAATCTTCTTCCGCCTTTTGCCTCAGCCGAGCCAGCCATGTTTTGACCGCCAGAGCCGCCAGCACCAGCCAGACCACATTCCTCGGCAAGGGCTCCAAGGTGAAGAAGGCCAGCAAACCCAATCCGCCGTAGCAGCCCATTGCTGTCCAAAAGCCCGGCCTCATCGCAGCCAATATTCTCCCACGAACCCTCTTGCCACCGGTTGCGGCGTCTTTGGTAACCTTCCTGTTTAGGCGATACGAGGTGGTAATGATCATGAACCGCAGGCAATTCCTAGGCGCAACGGCTGCGGCCGCTCTGACTCAGACCGCAGCGCACGCGCAGCGGCCGGCCGTACGCTACGGCGTGGACCTGTTCAGCATCCGCTCTCAAGGATGGGATGCCTTCCAGCAGCTGGACTACTGCGCAAAGCTGGGCGCCAGGGTCGTGCACTTCTCCGAAATCCGCTTCATTGGGAGTCTCGAAGAAGCCCACCTGAAGAAGGTCCGCGCCCATGCCGAAAAGCTGGGCGTCGAAATCGAACTGGGGATGCGCTCGATCTGCCCCACCTCCTCGGCCTTCGACAAGAGCCAGGGAACAGCGGAACAACAACTTACCCGAATGGTGGACGCGGCCCGCATTGTGGGTTCACCCATCGTCCGCGCCTTCCTCGGAACCTCCGCGGACCGCAGCGGCCCGGTGCCGCTTGAGCAGCACATCGAGAACACCGCCCGCGTGCTGCGCAACTGCCGTAGCCGGATCGTCGACGCGGGCCTTAAGGTTGCGGTGGAGAATCACGCCGGCGATCTTCAGGCCTGGGAGCTCAAGAACCTGATCGAGGCCGCGGGCAAGGACTTCGTCGGCGCCTGCCTGGACTCCGGCAATCCTTTGTGGACCTTGGAAGACCCGCACCTCAGCCTGGAGACTTTGGCCCCTTACGTTGTGACCTCACACCTGAGAGACAGCTATGTGTGGCGGACGCCCGAAGGCGTGGCCGTGCGCTGGGTCCGATTCGGCGAGGGCAATGTCGGAATTCGCGAGTGGGTTCGCAAGTTCATCGAACTGTGCCCCGGCAAAACGCTCAGCCACGAGGTCATTGTGGCCCAAGGCCGTCCGTATCGGATCTTCGATCCCAAGTTCTGGGGGCCTTACCAACACGTCCGGGCGCACGAGTTTGTGCGCTTCCTGGCCCTGGCCGAGGCCGGCAAGCCCCTGCCGGACCTGCCGAAACTGCCCCGGGAGGCGGCGCTCCAGAAGGAACGCGAGGATTTGGAAGTCAGCATCGAGAACTTCCGCGCCCTGATCAAAGAACTCAGCTAAGTCTTGGGTGCCGCTTCCGGCCCGCTATAATGATTTTTGGTCCTGTGAGGTGATTCTGGTGCGTCTGTCGGCATTGTTGGCTCTAGGTGCGTTATGCGGAACGGCCGTGTATGCTCAGAACCAGCCTCTGCCGCCGGAGTTGCAGCGCCGCGCCTATGTTCGCCGAGTCTCCGGCGGGGTTACTCTTACGGTCCCGGTCCTCACTCAGTTCGTCACAGGCTTCGATTATTTCGCCCGCCAGACGCCCCCGCTGGAGGCCAGCGTCGAGTCCACCAGCCGCCGCTCCTGGGCCGGGGGCGGGCTCGTACTGCAATTCACCGTCACCGAGCGGACCGCGATCAACCTTGGCGCCCTGCTCCGTAGGGCTGAGTTCACTTCAGAACGCACCGAGATTGCCGGCGTCGACAACCCCAATACGCTCATCGACGACCGCGTGCGGACCGACATCCGGGAGTCCGTGCGTCTCCGCTACCTTGACTTTCCCATCATCGTCCGCTACTACACGCGGGGCCACCACCAGCGGGGGGACCGGTGGTTTTTTCAGGCCGGCCCCAACTTCCGCAGCGTCCGGCGGCTGCGCAACAATATCAAGACGACGGCCCAAGACGGCACCGTCACCGAGTCCAACACACCCTTGCCCCCTTACGTGCGGCGTGTCACAGGCATCACGGCGGGATTTGGTGCGCAAGTGATCGACCCAGTGGGAGTGCGCGTGATTCCTGAGGTCCGCTACACGCGCTGGCTTGACCCCCAGTTCAACCTCTTCGGAGTTCAATCGCGCCGGGATCACGTCGAGGTGATGATCTCGTTTACGTTCTAGCCACCCCTCCGACGCCGCCTGCAACAAAGGTTGCGCGCATGATCCTTCACGCCGGCCGTTTGCACACGTAAAATTACGCATCCAGGGAATCTGTGGAAACTGTTATGCTATACTTGGGCACTGAGGAGGGGTGTATGGCCGTTCACCAATGGTCGCGCCGCGCCGTACTGCGCAGTGCCGGCGCTTTCGCCGTGCCGCTGATTGGGACTGCGCGCGGCGCAGAACCTTACCAGCAAACTCGGGTCCCGGAGCTAAAAGGTTCCGCCAAGAGCGTGGTGATTCCGACGCATGAGTTTGAGGGCAACCTGGACGAGCGTTTGGATTTTCCAGCCGACTGGGATGTTCAAGTCATGCACATGAAAGGTTACGGTGCGCCGGTTCTGAGCCCTCAGCAGATCGCCGCCGCGATCGCTAAACCGATCGGCACGCGGCCGCTCCGGGAGATCGCAGCCGGAAAGAACACTGTGGTGATCACTTTCGATGACCTTACGCGCGCCACACCCACTTATGAGATGGTTCCCCATGTGCTCGCGGAGCTGAAAGCGGCCGGCATCAAGGATGAGAACATACTGTTCTTAGGATCCTTCGCCACCCACCGCCCGATGACCGCCTTCGAGGTGCAGAGGAAGATCGGCCAGGAAGCCGCGACGCGCTACGCCTGGCTCAACCACCACTGTTTTTACGGCTGCAAGGAGATCGGAACAACTTCCTTCAAGAACAAGATTCTGATCAATCAGACCTTCCTTGGAGCCGATGTCAAAGTCACCTTGAGCGGCATCAAGGTTCATTACGACGCGGGCTACGGCGGCGGGGCCAAGGCGGTGCTGCCCGGCGTGGCGCACATCGACAGCGTTGAGTACAACCACAATGTCCTGCTGCGGGAGACCCGCACCGCGGGTCCGGTGCGCGTGTTCAAGAACGAGATGCGTCTGGATATGATTGAAGCCGCGCGCATGGCACAGGTGGACTTCAGCGTGCAGCTCATGTACGACCAGAAGCTGCGGCCCATTCAGGTCTTCTCGGGCGATATCGTGGAGGCGCACCACGCCGCCGCACGCGTGGCTTCCATGACATATTGCACCCCGACGCTGAAGGGCGCCGACATCGTCGTCTCCAACGCCTACCCGCAAAACGCGCAAGCGTTCCACGCCCAACGCTGGATCAACCAGGCGGTGCGCGACGGCGGAACGGGAGTTCTGATCATCCAACACCCGCTGACGCTGGACCCCGTCCATTTCCTCAACAACCGCACGGCCAGCCGCAGCGGCGCCAGCTATTACCAGAATGTCGCGCGCCGCGTGGCCTCTCCTCTGCCCCGCAACACGGGCCTCATTGTGTACAGCCAGTACATGAACCGCACCCTGATGAACAACTACCCCGGCGGCACAAACTTCGCCACCAAATGGGAGGATGTGATTCGCATTTTGAAACAGCGTCATCCGGGCTCCAGCGTCCAGGTGGCCGTCTATCCATACGGCGGCATGCAGCATCAGGAAATCGAACTCGACGGATAGCGCCCTCCCGAGCCGGCGCGTCAAGCGGCGCCCCGATCTGGGGCGGCGCGCGGCGGAGCCGCGTCACGCGAATCCCCTACAATGAGCAAGTGGGAAGCGCTTCCGATGAGTGACTTGCAGGAACAATTGGCCATGCTGCGCCGCCGCATCCGGCGCATCGACGCCAAGTACGCCCGCATGGCCGCCGAAGCCCCCGAGAAGAAGGAGATCCCGCCGGAGGAGTTCGCTCCCATGCACCATTTCGCCGACGAGTTCATGAGCGGCGAAGTGGTCGAAACCGCCTTTGGAACCCACTTCGAAACCGAGCGGCTTTACGAGCGCCACCGCCGCCACGGCAGCATGGACATCTCCAACTTGCAGGAACTACCGGAGGATTTGCTTGGGCCGCTCTCCCAGGAGACGGTCCCGCCCTCGCCGCCCACGCGCTGGGCGTTTCTGGACACCGAGACCACGGGCTTGGCCACCGGCTCCGGCACCTACGCTTTTCTGGTCGGCGTGGGGCGCATCGACGGCGACGGCTTCCGCGTGCGGCAGTTTTTCATGCGCGACTTCAGCGAGGAAGCCAGCCTGCTCGATGCTCTGGATCGCCACCTGGCCCAGTTTGACGTTCTCGTCACTTACAACGGCAAGACCTACGACCAGCCCCTGCTCGAAACCCGCTACCGGATGATGCGGCGCAGGCCTCCGTTCGAGCGGTTGGCGCATCTGGACTTGTTGTTCGGCGCGCGCCGCCTCTGGAAGCTGCGCCTGGAGAGCTGCCGCCTCATCGATTTGGAAAACCAGATCCTGGGCGTCGAGCGCGAAGGCGATCTGCCCGGCGAGATGATTCCTTACGTCTATTTCGAGTATCTGCGCAAGCGGCAAGCCTTCCGGCTGGTGCCCATCTTCCATCACAACGCCGTCGACATCCTTTCGCTGGCTTGCCTCACCAGCATCGTGCCTTACGCCTACCGCCGTCCGCACGAGGCGCCGCTGGCCCACGGCGCCGACTGGGTCGGATTGGCCCGCTGGCTGTTGAAAGCGGAGCGCCCTGAAGAAGCCCTGCCCTTGCTCCGCCGCGCGGTTTCGCTGGGGCTTTCCGATGATCTTCTGTTCCGAACCCTTTGGGAGATCGCCACACTTGAAAAACGCCTGGGCAATGAGCCCGCGGCCCTGGCTGCCTTCACGGAGCTTTCTACCGCACCCAATCCACACCGCCGCGCGGCTCTGGAAGAACTGGCCAAGCACTACGAGCACCGCGAGAAGAACTTCGCGATGGCACTGGAGTTCGCCCGTGCGGCGCACGAGATCGAACCTAGCGAGGAACTTCGCCGCCGCATCGACCGCCTGACCCGGCGCCTCAGCACTCCCCGCCCCCGCAAGCTGCTCTAGACCGGCTCCGGATTCCGTCTTTTCTTAGCGGTAGATTCGGGCCACAGCCGGCCAGGGCGCCTTTCCATTGCGAACCCAGGCGGCAACGACGCGTCCCTTTCAGAATGGGAGCTCAAGCTGCCGGCTCCGCCATCTTGCGCGGACGGGCGAGGTAACGGCGCCAGCGGGCCTCCTCCCCTTCCGCATCAAATTCTTCAGACCAGTAGCGCCGGAATTCAGAACGCTTGCGCCGGATCCGCTCTTGGAGCATCCGCACGAGGTTGCTCCTGAGCGGCGAGTTGCGGGGCAGCTTGTCCTCCGCCAGCCCGATGGTGGACTGGTAATCGCTGATGGCTCCCAGAATGTCCTGGAGCCGGCGCAGCTTTTTGAGGCGCGATTCCAAACCCGGTCCATACAGGGGGCGGAAGAGTTCGAGCGTGTAACGCATGGCCTTCACGCTCAAACGGAAACGGTGCAGAGAATCCGGCGGCGCTGAAGCCCGGGCGGCTTTTCTTCCCTCCGCGAACAGCTCCCCCACCATTTGGGGTAGCCGGGTGCGGGCGTTGTCCGCGAGGTTTAGGTTAGGATCCCACTGTAGATTCTTCATGCCCGCCTCAAAGATCCAGCTTCTCGCGCCATTTCCGCTGCTGATTCTTTTTGGACCACTTTTGCAATTCTTGCTCCAGCGTCCGCGCCGAATGCCGGCGCTCGTCTTGTAGAATGCGCTGGAGCGCCTGCGTGTCCAGAGCTTCCGTCTGATGCAATATGTCCAGCGCGACATCGCGGTTCCGCACTTCGGAAGCCATATCCAGCACCCGTTTCAACTCTTGCCGGAGTTTCTTGCGCGGCGCGCTAGGCAAGAACTGGCGAAAAACGCGCAGGCATTGTTGAAGCCGGCGGATGGAGACCCGGAGATCATGAACCGCGGCTTCGTTCTGCAATCGGCAAGTCCGGCCGGCCTGAAACGCCATGCGCCGCAGAAGATCGCGAGTCTGCTGCCGGGCGTATTCCTCCATCCGGGCGCTTTCGAGGATGGGCGATGAGCGAGCCATGCTCATCCCCTCAACCGCGACACCAACAGGTTGCGGCCGTAGACTTGGCGGAATAGATCCCGCACTTGCTCGGCGGCCCAAAGTTCGAGATTGGCGTCACCTTCGGAAATCACGTTCACTTCCACCTGTCCATTGGAAACATGGCACTGCACCTTTTGGACGCGCTGGAGATGCCCACGATCCAATCCGTCGGCGAGGCGCAGGATCGGGATCAACCGCATCAGGGCCTCATATTCTTGCTCGTTGAGGGCGCGCAAGTTGACGTGATTGTCATCCGGCGGGGATTTTCGGTGGTAGCGGCAAAGGTTGGCGATCAATTCCCGTTCCTGCGCCGTGAATCCGGGCAGCTCCGAGTTGGCGACCAGGTAGTAGGAATGCTTGTGATGGGCGGCGTCGTTTACGTAGTGGCCGGCGTCATGCAGATACGCCGCGGCCTCAAGGAATTTTCCATAGTGGAGTGGGAGCCGGTGGACGCCTTCCAGTCCATGGAAAAGTTCTAAGGCGAGCGCCGCCACCTTCTGGGCGTGCTTCTTGGGCACTGCGTAACGCAGACTCAGGCGCACCACTTCCTTCCTTTGGTCCTCGCTCAGCCGGGCGCGTTCCCAGCCGACGCCGCGGGCGGCTAAATCCGCGATAATGCCGTCCCGCACTCCTGCGCTTGAGTAATGCAGCTTGCGAAATCCGAAGCTGGTAAGAATGTAGGAAAGCACCGCCAGCCCGGGGACGATGATTTCAGCGCGCCGGGGACCAACGCCGCTCACCCGCCGCCGGGCCTCCAGATCCATTTCGGAAAGCCGCCGGTAGAGAGCCCGCACGTGCGAAGCAGGCACGTTCAGGCGGTCGGCCTGGTCCCGCTTCTCCCTCGGCACTCCCGCGATGGCGCTGGCCGCGGCCGCCGCGGTGGCAGAGGTTCCAATCATTCGCAGCCAACCGGAGCGTCCGAAACGGCCCGGCACGCTGTCCAGTTTCTCTGCGATGTACTCCTCCATTTGTTGCAGTTGTTGCCGGGTGGGCGGATCGTCCTTCAGGAACGCTTGCCGCAAACGAACCGCGCCCAGCGGCTTGGACACCGCGTCGAGCATGTGGCCGCTGTCGGAAGCGATCACTTCCGCGCTGCCCCCGCCGATATCGACAATCAACACTTTGCCCGATTGAGGCCACCTCGCCTGCACCCCCAGTTGGACCAGGCGCGCTTCTTCGCGCCCGGAGATCACTTCGACCGGAGTTCCGGCTGCCTCCGAGGCGCGGGCCAGAAACTCCTGCTGGTTGCGCGCATCCCGTACGCTGCTGGTCGCCACGGCGCGAATGCCATCGACGCCGAGAGCCTGGTACTGCGCCGCCATTCGGGCGAGCACCGTACAGGTGAGCTTGGTGGCTTCATTGCTGATGCGTCCGTCTTGATACACGCCTTCGCCGAGGCGGGTGACTTCGCGATCCTGCGTCAGAATGCGCGGCTTGCCGCCCGCCTCGATCTCGGCCGCCTCCATCCGGACCGAATTGCTACCGATGTCGATCGCCGCGTAGCGGGGCATACAATCGATATAGTAGTAAGTTCGGGAATCGAAAGCACGGGCCTTATGTTACAAAACCGTTACTGCGGCAAGCTGATCGTAGTGGAAGGTATCGACGGCTCCGGTAAATCAACCCAGCTATCCCTCCTCAACCAGTGGCTGCGGGCGCGAGGATACGCCGTGGCTTTCAGCGAATGGAACTCCTCGCCGCTCGTGCGCCAGGCCACCCGGCGCGGCAAGAAGAAGGCGATGTTCACTCCGGCCACCTTCAGCCTGATCCATGCCACCGACTTTGCGGACCGCCTGGAACGCTACATCCTGCCGTTGGTCAAAGCCGGCGCCATCGTCTCCGCAGACCGTTATGCGTACACTGCGTTTGCGCGAGACGTGGCGCGTGGATTGAGCCGCAAGTGGGTCCGCAACCTTTACCGTTTTGCGCTGAAGCCGGACATCTGCTTCTACTTCCGGGTACCTCTGGAAACGGCTTTGCGGCGTATTGTGGGAGGCCGAAACGCCATCAAGTACTATGAGGCCGGCATGGACCTGGGCTTGAGCAACGACCTGGAAGAGAGCTTCCGAATCTTCCAAGGCCGAATCTTGGACGAATACGACGTTATGGCCGCGGAGATGGGTTTTCATGTCATCGACGCGGAGCTCTCGATCGAGGAGCAACAGCGCCAGATGCGGGCCGCACTGATGGAAACGCTGGGGGACAAACTGAACACCGGAGTCTTGCGGGCCCAGCCAGGAGCGACTCATGTTGAATAGCCAACCTTTGCAATTCTACGAAGAAGCCTTGCCGGGAGTGGACTGTAGCGAGCTGCGGGGAAAGCTGGTCGTCATTGAAGGTCCGGACTCGGTGGGACGCAGCACGCAGATTGCGCTTTTGCGCCAGTGGTTGGAGCAAGAGGGACACGCGGTTCTCGACAGCGGCATGGCGCGTTCCGCCCTGGCGGGCGAGGCCATTCAGAGGGCGAAAGAGGGCAACACCTTCGGGCCGGTCACGATGACGCTGTTCTATATCACCGATTTCGCCGACCGCCTGGAACACGAGATCATCCCGGCTTTGCGCGCGGGCTTCTATGTTCTGATCGACCGCTATATCTTCTCGATCATGGCCCGCGCCATCGCCCGCGGCGAAAACCGCCAGTGGATCGAACGGGTGGCGGGCTTTGCGCTGGTCCCGCACGCCATCTACTACCTGCGCGCCGAGGTCAAGGACTTGGTGCGCCGCGTCGTGCTGGGAAGGGGATCGTTTGATTTCTGGGAAAGCGGCATGGACATCCGTTTCGGCCCCGACATGTACGAGAGCTTCGTCCGCTATCAGACCAAGGTTGTACACGCTTTGGACCAGATGGCCAAGCGGTATCACTTTCAGGTTGTGGACGCGAGCCGGCCGCCCGGCGAGATTTTTGAAGACCTCCGGCAGCGGATCGCGGAGCTGGATGCGAAACCGGCACCGCATGCCAGACGCGGCAGGCCAAACGCATCTTCTTCGAGGACAGGCCGGCCATGAAGGTCCTTCTGTTGCGTCACGGGGTGGCCGAGGACCAGGCTTCGGGAAGACCCGACTCCTCCCGAAAACTGACCGAGGAAGGGCGAGAAAGACTCCGGTGCGTGCTTGAGGTTGCGCGTAACGCTGAGGTTCAACCGGATCTCGTGCTGACCAGCCCCTATGTCCGCGCCGTTGAGACGGCGGAACTGGCTTCGCTGCTGCTGAATGCGCCCAAGCCTCAGACGACCGATGCCTTGCTTCCGTCCTCGCGGCCACAGGCGGTGTGGGCTGAGCTGCGCTTGCACGCGGATCAGGAGTGCGTGCTGCTTGCGGGTCACGAGCCGTTGATCGGCGAGACCGTCAGCTTCCTGCTCGGCTGTTCCCGGATTGTGGTGGACGTTAAAAAGGGCTCACTGATGTGCCTCGAGCTAAACGCCAAAGCCGCTGCGCCAAAGGGCGTGCTGTGCTGGATACTCACCGCCAAGCTGGCCGCGGCTGCACGGAAGAAGCGCAACGCTTGAATCCGCGCGGCCTCATTCCCGCCCGACTGTCTCCCACCAGCGCGGCAACTCCGCCACCGAGTCCAGCACCGCGTCCGCTTGGACCGGAGCATTCAGATCCGCGGGCCGGAACTTGCCGGTCTTCACCAACACGGTTTTCAAACCCGCACCCTGCGCGCCGGCAATGTCGGTTTCCACATCGTCGCCCACCATCACGATTTCACCAGCGGGCAATTTCAGCTTATCCACCGCTGCTTCGTAAAAGTCGCGGGCGGGCTTGCCCAGAACCACCGCACTGCGCCCCGTGGCGAACTCCAGCGCCGCGATGAACGGCCCGGCGTCGAGCCGCAGGCCGTCGGCCGCCTGCCAGAAACGGGTCATCCCCAGCGCCACCAGGATGCTGCGAGGATTCGAATGCAGGAGCCGGAAGGCCCGGTTCAATGTGCGGTAGTCCCAGTGATCTCCGAGGTCGCCAACCACTACCGCCGCAGCGCCCTGTTCGGCCTCTTCGGGCAAAATCTTCAGGCCGTCGAATTCTACGCGCGCCGCCGGCCGCACGAACAGCGCCACCGGCCCGTCCAGGTGCGCTTTCAGCCACGTGGCGGCGGCCGAGCAGGGCGTCAGAATGTCGTCTTCAGAGGCCGGTATCCCGAACCGCTCCAGCTTCTCCACCAGCGCCCGGCGGGGCCGCGATGTGGTGTTGGTTAGAAACAGATAGGGAATTCCGCGCTGGCGCGCCCACGCGAGCGTCTCCGTTGCTCCCGCAATCGGATCCTCGGAATTGTACAAAACCCCGTCCATGTCGAACAGAATTGCGCGCATACCATAAAGAATACCGGAGCCTGGTTCGCTGTCCGGAAATCCTTTCGCCGCACAGCTAGACTGAGAATATGTCTGATTCAACGCCTACTGGAATTGCGGCCAAGTACGTTCTGGGGCGCGTGGTTTCGCGCCGGGAGATTAGTCCGTCACATACTGGCCGGGCTGGAACGAGATCTTTTCGGAAGGCTGAACGCGGACCACCCAGAGTTCCGG